>JAOUFP010000340.1 GCA_029858145.1 Nitrospirota bacterium
ACAACAGCAAAACGACGAATTACCGATGCAACTGTCTCAGGTTTCATATTTCACCCGCAATCATTCATGAATGCAGCACCGCCAGGTATTATCTGGTTACCCAGCTAATAACGGATCTGTAATGCGAGAACCTGTCTCAAAACCGGTTGTTTCTGAAAAGGCTGTCATACCCGAGGAGGCGGGCACCCAGAGCACCTTGAAAACACTGGATTCCCGTCTGCACGGGAATGACAAAAAAAGGCAAATCACAAAAACTTTTGATTTTGAGAAAGGTTCCACTCAAATAAAGCCCCATTTTACCCATAGGGTAATACTAATAACTTACACCATTATCGAGGTTTTGAACAGTGCGGACTACAAGGGGCCATAAACATATTCGACTCCACCTGCTATGCATTAAACCTGTGCCTTCAAAAATCTTCTTGACTCCTGTTACTCCACGCTTTCGGCAAATCGAGCCCCCACTGCAAAGGCTTTTTCGCAATCCTTTGGAAATATTTCCCTGCGCCTCTGTGCTTTCTTCTCAGGATCAAAACGACTTGAAACCACCTTTGCATAATCATCAAACTGATACGTATCAAAGCTGCACAGATACTCCGAAGCCCCGAATATCATCCTGAGCACCATTTCATGATGTTTGAAGAGTTGAGCGTAGCCACGTTCCCGCATCTGCTCCTCTGTGGTATTCATCGTATAGATGAACCCCGTCCTGATTTTTCCGGGAAACAGCGACTGCGGAGGATCGGTATAGGTCAGATGCGGAAACAGCAAACGCTCCATGAATGATCTCATCTCTCCGGAAACATTTCCAAAATAGATCGGGGAGCCCAGGATGATGGCATCGGCCTTCTCAATTTTCCTGAAAACGGGTTTCAGGTCATCCTTGACCGCACACCTGCCATAACTTTTGCCGCCCCTGGTCTTACAGGCAAAACAGCTTATGCATCCTTTAAAGTTCAGATCATACAGATGAATGAGTTCTGTTTTTGCTCCCCGTGAAGCAGCTCCCTTAAGAGCCTTCTCAAGCAATGTCGCCGTGTTCCATTTTTTTCTCGGACTTCCATTCAATGCAATAACCTTCATCGCTCTATCTCCCTTCCTGAGGTGAGGGGCAAGTTCGCATCTCTTCCTCAATGCCCTTTTTTGATGTGTATCAGCTTTTTCAGAATGCCTTTCATTTTGCTTTTTTCTTTTGTTTCATGGAGAGCTGGAGGTCTGGTGAGTTTACTTTCTCTGGATAGAGTATCGTTTTTCTTATGATGTCTCTTGCCCATTTGTTCTATTATAATTCAAACGCCGTCACGCATATAGCCATGGCATCGGAATACCCGGCCGGACTGTTTTTGTCAGATCTCAACGCCGCTCTTTCGTCTTCGGTACATGCACAAAAAGTCCGATGGCGAATCCCGGCACAAGAGCAACGAAGCATTTCATATGAGTGATTTAATTTCCCGGATTTATAGTAAACTCAATTACAATGCCTGAACGCATGAATACGGTTGAATTCATCACCAATCGGGTAAAAATAAATAGTCGTCACAATTTGTATCAAAACAGGCAACTTTTTTACGGCACTGCATTCACCGCGCACTCGCCTCCGCCAAAGGTCTGTCCTTTGTCTGTGATCGCCTCAATGTCGACTGTCGCCATCTTTCCTGATAGTGCAGCATGTACTGCGTTCACCACTGTCAGATTAAACGGTGTCACCGTCCCTGGTGTCGTGGTAGTGTTGCGGTCAGCAGGCGGTACCACCCTCGGCGCGTCTAACCACCGATTATACGGCCCGAATATCCCAGATCCGCTCAGCGTGCCATTTGCATTGCCCATTACGCTCATCATGACCCGCTTGACACTCATCGAATCGTAGCAGTCCCAGTTGTACAGATTCACTGTTACCGTCATCGGCTGTCCCGCTTTGCCCTTTGCCGGGCAGGGAAGTTGTCCCGAACCGGGAAGAGGTTGGCTGCTCACGGCGAACTTCTGGATGCGATGGTTACTACTATCAGCGACATAGACGCTGCCGGAGCCATCCACCGCTACTCCCCGAGGGGCGTTAAACTGACCGTCTCCGCTGCCATAGCTGCCCCACTTGTCTATGAATTGGTAAGATTCCGCCCATGTGACAGCCGTATCCAGACCAAGTGTTGCCACTATAACAAGGCATAGTCCAATCACCCGCTTTTTATTCGTAAGCTGGCCTCCTTTATTTGTTATCAATTCACTTTGTCATCAGTGCGGAAAAAAAAGCAGCCGGAAAACTAATTATCCGCCGCACAACAACCCATATCCGTCATGTAAATAATTTTTTGTTTTTGTTGCCCCTTGATATGGTTGTCTTACTCTTTTCCCGAGGAACTGCATTTTGGCAAGGCGCAATTCCCATAAGATGCAAAGCAATTTATGAGTCTGTTTATTGCGTCTATGAATAAAACATAACATCTTGATTTAACTTAATATTCAAGACAATATTGTTATCCATGTCATCTGATCCCGGGGAATTTGACCAATTGATCAGGTCAGAATACCTGCTTCGGGCATTAAAAGGTTTTCAAATATTCCTGATACTGACCATAGAAGAGAAACTTCCACCTCCTGCTATGTATGAAACCTGCCGGGAGCGTGTTTTCTTGCCTTCTCCTCTTATATGACCTCCCCGGAGAATGTTCACTTTGGACAGAACAGCAGTAAGAAACGACCATCGATCACTCTGATATGCGCGGGCAGCGCTCACAAGTTCTTTTCGCCTCAACCCGGGCGGCGTATCATGGATTCCCTGCAGAGCCGGCCGTAGTGCCCCGGTTGTACGCATTTAGACTGTGAGTTCTTTCCGGCTGCAGCTCGATGATTTCTGCGAAACGCCCAGTGCGCTTGTCCGCCTGAGGAGGAGACCCGCATGCGGGGTGTTGTGGGGGCTTGGGGTTAACGACCCCCGGATACCCGAGTGAGCAATTTATTTCTTGTTCTTTTTTGGGTAAATATCAGGATATAATTTCCCTGCACATTTCGGACAAATTCCATGGCTGAATTCTACCTCTGCATGATTACGCAAATAGGATTCGATCTCATGCCAGTATCCTGCGTCGTCCCTTATCTGTTTACAGTGCGAACAGATAGGTAATATCCCAGCCAGTTTTTTAAGCTCGGCCTTTTGTTTGTCCTTTATCTCTGTAATATCACGTTCTGTCGTGGCGATGGAAACGATAACTCCCGAATCGTCCTTCAGGCACGTCATCACGAGCAATATGTCCAGTATCTTGCCGGCCTTGGAAACACGTTGAGTTTCGAATGGTTCGACAATTTCGCAAGATGCTATCCGTTCCACAACCTCCATGTATTTTCTTATTTTGTCCGCGGGCACAATTTTGGCAATATTTAACTCCAGTGCCTCGGCTTCATTATATCCATACAGTTCTTCAGCCCCTTCGTTCCAGGCCATTATGTTCCCTTGCAAGTCGTGAACAAGGATGGCATCCCGCGAGTCTTTAAGAACAACAGCAAAACGACGAATTACCGATGCAACTGTCTCAGGTTTCATATTTCACCCGCAATCATTCATGAATGCAGCACCGCCAGGTATTATCTGGTTACCCAGCTAATAACGGATCTGTAATGCGA
>JAOUFP010000341.1 GCA_029858145.1 Nitrospirota bacterium
GGCTTTGGAATGCTCCGCGCACATAATCCAGTGCCGACATTTTCACACACTGCTGAAGTTACCTGTTTTATACATCCGGACTATACGGGGAAAGGCCTGGGGAAGATGATGCTTTGTTTTCTCGAAAAGGGAGCGGTTGAAAAAGGCATTGCCACTATCCTGGCCAACATATCATCTCTCAATCCCAACAGTATCAAATTCCATCAAAAGAACGGGTTCACTGAGTGCGGCCGGTTCAGGAAGGTCGTAAGGAAAAAGGGACAAGAGTTCGATACGGTATGGATGCAGAAAATACTGTGACAACAGCGGTCTGGGAGCAGAATCCGCGAGACAGTCTTCGCAGGAACATCCAATCGATGTATCATAAATGATAGGAGGAGTATGACACATGAAAAAGATGGCTTTTCTTTTTCTGGCAGTCGCTGCTGCCCTTTTCTATTTCTGGCCGGCCCAGCCTGACTCCGGCGGTCAGAGCATTACCGCGCGCATTGTTGGTGCGTTTTCGGCGCTTTCCTTACCGGGAAAGGATTACGGTCAGGAACTGGCTGTGAAGCGGGAAGAACTCAAGGCTTACGAGGACACGCTCGCGAAGATCGAAAACCAGATCGGGAAATGGCAAAATGAAGCCGAATCAAACATTTGCCCGCAAACAGGTCAAAAGGGCACTTTCGAGGTCACAAAAGATCCCAGACCTGATTTGCACAAAAAGATAGAGCTGCTTCGGCAGGAAATAGCAGCGCTGGAACTTAAGGTCAGCAAATGAGGGCGTGGTGACAAGCGGCGGTGAACGAAAGGCATGAAGATTGCGTAAGCAAAAAAAGGAGCATATCATGAAAAAGCTTTTTTTCGGGATTTGTCTGACATTAGTACTGTCAGGCACCGTCCCTGCCGAAAATCCAAATACCGTTATAGTTGACGTTTTATCAAAAACAGGCTCAAGCTGGGACGGGGAACCGCTTCCGGATTATCCGGCCGGCAAACCGGAGATCACTATTTTGAGAATAAAGATTCCCGCAGGGACGCAATTGCCGCTGCATAAACATCCGGTGATCAATGCAGGTGTATTGCTGAGCGGCGAACTCACTGTGGTGACCGAAGACAACAAAACGCTCCATCTGAAGGCCGGCGATCCCATCGTTGAGGTTGTGAATACGTGGCACTACGGAAAGAACGAAGGCAGTGAACCCGCGGAAATCCTGGTTTTCTATTCTGGCACGGCAGACCGGCCTATAACCCTCAAGAAATAGGTCCCGTTCCATGCACGAACTGAACAGCGAGCCGTTACGCAGGGAACGCCGTCAATCGCCTTTCCCGAAGTAACGCCTGATGTTCATCTGTTCGAGAGTCCGGTAGTCGCGGTCATAGTCGGCCATGACCGGCGAGTCAAGCGGGATCCGTGCCATGAGTGAGCGCCCTTCTCCGTCTGATGCCATCGTGAGTACCGCCTCTGTTACAGATGTCCGGATTTTTTCCGGCACCCGCGGATGGGCAACCAGTGCATGGGGGGCGATCTTATTTGTCTTATGGATGACCCGGACCTGGTCGAGCAGGTCCGGCGGCATCTTTTCGACAGTTGCGTCCAGCGCGCCGCCTGCATCGGCTTTGGACAAAACGACATACTTCAGCATGTTATTGGCAGTTATCGCAAATACCGCATTCACGGAAATATGCAGTTCGCGCAGTGCGTGGTCGAGCAGTGCGCGGCAGAGGTTCTTGTCACCCACAAACGCCACGGTCTTGCCCTCAAGATCCTGGATCGTCTTGATCGGCGAGTCCTTTCGCACCACAAAGGCACCCGCCACCGGCCTGCTGTTTCGCACCAACGGGATATAGTTCTGCGCGCTCCTGGCGGCGACCACCAACACGGAATGGATAAATACAAAGTCCGGTTTGCCGAGAACAATGTCTTCCTCAAACTCGTCCATGGTTTCATAAAGCTTCATTTCAAACTGAAGTCCGGTCTCGCGACCGAGCCGGTCGACGAAGGGTGACCAGTTGGCGTGTGTGGTTACCAGAGGCAAAAACGGAGGTAAGGCAAACGTATACTGTTGAATGTCCGCAGCCCGGGCAGGAGAAACCGCCAGCACGACGAACACGGCCAAAAGCAGAAAGGGCCTTTCACAAGATCGCCAAAAACTATTCATGACGCACCTCCTGTGCATAGTTAGCAGCGGAGAAAAAAGCGGCGCATTCCATAGCATAATTCTCGTTTCCCGCTAGGCGTTCTCTGTCTCCCGGGACTCGGCGCTGGCATCAGCCTCCCGGGAAAGGGTCTCGCAGATCTTTCGTGCGAGTTCCTTTTCGTTAAAAGGCTTCTGGATGAAATGCACCCCTTCCTCAAGAATACCGCTGTGTGCGATGACCTCCGAGGCATAGCCGGACATGTACAGGACTTTCATACCCCGCCTTACGGCTTCTATCCTCTCGTATAACTCCCTGCCGCTCATGCCGGGCATCACTACGTCTGTCAGCAAAAGATCAAAGGAAATATTCTTATTTTCAGAAAGGGCCAGGGCGCCGGAGGGGTTTTCCGATTTCAGCACAGTAAAGCCTATTTTGGCAAGCATCGTCGCTATCATTTCGCGTACCATGGCATCGTCTTCCACAAGCAAAATCGTGCCTTTCCCATGGTATGAGGGCACTGTTACATGCGCGGCCTGGACCTCATGTTCCATTTCCACACGGGGCAGATAGATCTTGAACGTCGTCCCCTTCCCGGGTTCACTATAAACATTGATGCAGCCCTGATTTTGATGGACAATGCCGTACACCGTAGCAAGACCGAGCCCGGTTCCCTTGCCCGTTTCTTTGGTTGTGAAAAAGGGCTCGAAGATATGAGAAAGGGTTTCCTTTTCCATACCGGTTCCATTGTCGCTGACTTCCAGCAGAACATACTCGTCGGCCTTTATTCCAACAAGGTTTCTGGTGTCAATTTCAATAAGCTTGACATTCCTGGTTTGAACTGTCAATCTCCCCCCCTTTGGCATCGCGTCACGGGCATTGACCGCCAGATTCACCAGGATCTGGTCAAGCTGTGAAGGATCAATTTTTACCTTGCACAGGTCCTCCCCCGGAGAGAAACGCAGCTCGATATCCTCGCCGATAAGACGGGCAAGGGTCTTCTGCATTTGGGCGACTGAGTCATTGAGATCAATAATCTTCGGTTCACTGATCTGTTTCCGGGAAAAAGCGAGGAGCTGACGGGTTATGTCCCGGGAATGCTCCGCCGCCTTTTCGATCATGCGCAAATTGTGCAGCAACGGATCGTCATCCTGCAGCATGGCCATGTTCAGCTCAGAATAGCCGAGGATCACGGAAAGCATGTTATTAAAGTCATGGGCTATGCCTCCTGCCAGACGTCCCATCGCCTCCATTTTCTGAGACTGGAGGAGCTGGGCCTGGAGATCGTGCATTTCCTGCTCTGCGCGCTTATGCTTAAACAGCTGCCACATCTCGTTCATCAGGAGCTGGAGCTGCCGCACGTCCGACTCGTTGTAGGGCTGCTCTTTATTGCCCACGCCGGCCACCGCCACGATCCTGCCGCTGTCAAGGACCGGGACGCTCATATGTCTCTGCACGGGAAAGTGGCCGT
>JAOUFP010000342.1 GCA_029858145.1 Nitrospirota bacterium
CGAGAGCCACGAAATTGTCGGGTTCGGGACGATCTTCTGGCAGGGCGATGAGCCGAAGATTCATTTTCACGGGGCCTTCGGCAAGAAAGACATGGTCAGGGTCGGCTGCCTCAGAGAAAACTCCCAGACCTTTCTGGTGCTGGAGGCGGTGATTACCGAACTGGAAGGGATAACAGCAAAACGCGAACTGGACCCTGTCTCGAAGATGGTGCTTCTGAAGCTATAAAAACAGGTTAAGGTTAACCTGCATCATTCATAAATCTTTCTGGTGGTAATCAAACAGCAAGGCAGGAAAAAGGCATTGAGAGCGGTTTTATTTTCTGATAGTCCGACAGACTGTTTCTATGAATATCGGGAGGAAAATGCCCCGGAGCAAAGCGGGAATGAGCGCCAATGCCTCCTCCTGCCTTTGGAATACAACTTTTTCATAGATAATGTGGATTAAGAAAAAAGAAAGGGGTATCTTCCCTTCTTCCCACTGATTTTATTTACGAGGAGGCCTGCTGTCTGACCCGCCTCTTAAAGCGTGGCGCTTGACTATCCTGCCTCAACCTCAGCCTCGACCTTAACCTTTGCCTTTACCTGAAGCCTTATTTTGCGCCGTGCAGTTTCTTCTCCCACTGCCACGCTGTCCTGATAATATACTCAAGATCATCATACGCCGGCATCCAGCCGAGTTCGTTTCTTATCCTCGATGAATCGGCGATCAGTGAAGGGGGGTCACCCGCCCTCCTCGCCGTTTCATTGACCCTGAAATCAACCCCGGTCACCTGCTTCACCTTATCGACAACTTCCCTTACCGAATATCCGTGCCCGTAGCCGCAATTAAAGACCCTGCTTTTATTCCCTTCAGAAAGATATTCGAGAGCCAGCACATGTGCCTCCACAAGGTCGTCCACATGGATATAGTCCCGTATGCAGGTGCCGTCGGGAGTGTCATAGTCAGTGCCGAAAACCTTCAGCTGCTCTCTCAGCCCGAGTGCGGTCCTCAGCGAAACGGTAATCAGATGCGTCGCATCCTTATACTTCTGGCCGATCCTGAAGGCAGAATCAGCGCCGGCGACATTGAAGTATCTCAAGGCGACATGCCTGAGATCTGAAGAAAGGCTTACATCCCTAAGCGCCAGCTCGACCATCATCTTGGAGGATCCATAGGGATTTATCGGAAGCAGGGGGGCGTCTTCAGTCACAGGCACTGCCTCCGGTATTCCATAGACGGCAGCGGTTGAAGAAAAAATGAACCTGTTTACCTTGTGCCTCGTGCAGGCCGCAATCAGGTTCAGCGTGTTCACGAAATTGTTGCGGTAATATTTGACCGGTTCCCTCACCGATTCATCAACAACGATATTGGTGGCAAAATGCATAACGGCATCGAACTTCTCCGCTCTGAACAGTTCATCGAGGGCAGCCGCATCCGCAAGGTCCCCAACAGTCAGCCTGCCGCAAAGGAGAGAGTCTCTGTGCCCCGTTGAAAGGTTGTCATACACCACAATGTCGTGATTCCCCTTTTCACCGAGGGTCCTTACCATGTGGCTTCCTATGTAGCCTGCGCCTCCTGTGACAAGAATCTTCATAAATCAAAAGCCCGGAGCAAAGGTTGCAATCAACAAAAAACAGACCCTGTGCCCCTGGTTTTACCTTTCCCCTGACGTTTTATCTCTCTTCATTTCTTCCTTTTCTTTATATTTCGCTTCCCTCAGCCCCGGCCTTGACACGTCTTATTTCTAAGCCTTCACTATCTTTTTCGACCTGATCTTTCCTGTCGCGTTTCTCGTATCAACAACCAGCTTGCTGTTCTTCACTATAAATGCGTAGTCGTACGCGGAATGATCGGTGGAGATGATCACGCAATCATATTTTTTCAGGTTCTTCTCTGTTAACGGAACGGACGACATCCCGAGGTCATAGGCCCTCATCCTGTGGGTCTTCGGCACGTGCGGATCATTATACTCCACCCTGGCGCCTCTCTGCTGAAGGAGAATGATGAGTTTCAGGGACGGGGATTCCCTTACATCGTCGATGTCCTTTTTGTAGGAAAGGCCGAGCAGGAGGAGTTTCGCGTTTTTAATGCTCTTGCCGCGGTCATTGAGCGCCTCAACAATCTTTTCGATAACATAATAGGGCATGCCGGTATTCACCTCACCGGCAAGCTCTATAAACTTTGTATGAAAGTCATATTCCCGGGCCTTCCAGGTAAGATAAAACGGATCGATCGGGATGCAGTGGCCGCCGAGCCCCGGCCCCGGATAAAAGGCCTGGAAACCGAACGGTTTAGTCCTCGCCGCCTGGATAACCTCCCATATGTTTATGCCCATGCGGTCAAAGCACATCTTCAGTTCATTCACAAGGGCAATATTCACGGCACGGTAAATATTTTCAAGCAGTTTGCTCGCCTCGGCAACCTTTGTAGAGGAGACCGGCACGGTCTGAACCACGGCCGTGCGGTACAATGCGTCAGCGGCCTTAAGGCAGTTCGGGGAAAATCCGCCTACAACCTTCGGTATGGTGGACGTAGAAAAGTCCTTGCTGTTCGGATCTTCCCGCTCAGGGGAATACGCGAGGAAGAAGTCTTTTCCCGCCTTCAGTCCTGTTTTCTCGAGGATAGGTCTCATGTCATCATCGGTCGTGCCCGGATAGGTAGTGCTTTCGAGTGAAATAAGATGGCCGGGCCTGAGGTACCTGCTTATCGTCTTCGTAGTATTTATGACATAGGATATGTCAGGCTCCCGGTATTCATTCAACGGCGTAGGCACGCAGATGATTATGCAATCGGTTGTCCTGATTTTCGAAAAATCAGCCGTTGGAGAAAAACGGCCGGTCTTGTTCATCCCCGCGATCTTTTCCGACGGGATATGCTTGATATAACTCTTCCCCTGCCTGAGAAGCCTGATCTTCTTCTCATCAAGATCAAATCCCCTGACCCGGAATCCCTCCCTTATAAATACAAGAGCGAGCGGGAGGCCGACGTAGCCCAATCCGATAACGCCGACAGTTGCGGTCCTCTTTTCAATGCCCTGAAGCAGCCCCTCCAGTATTTCAGATCCCTTCCCCATTTATACCTCCCGTAATTTTCTCAAGCACAGGTCCTCTCAGCTCAGTACGTGCAGACTAAACTACTTTATCATGATTTTCCAGTCTTCGCCATATGTACAAGCCTTTTGAGCCGGGAAGCGTTTTTCATCACCCTTTGCAGACCGCCCTGCCAAACCCCGGGCTAAAGCATTCAGGCCGCTCCCTTCTGCTGTTTTGGACAAAAAGCATACCCGGATCTTTCCGGAGAAAAGTCCGCGCGGGAGCCTTGCCATTTCCTCAAAAAGTTGCATTTTAGGCACTTTTCCCTTATTCTAGAAGAAAGTAAATTTTTGGAGGTTTATTGTGTTAAAAATATCTGATGTCGCCGCGGAAAAGGCGAAAGAGATACTCAAGGCTGAAGGCAAGGAAGGCTGGGGGCTCAGGGTATTCATTCATGGCTCAAGCTGTTGCGGACCAAGCTACGGCATGGACATAGATGAGAACGCATCCGATGGAGACGAAACTGTCGAGAAAAACGGCCTCAAGGTCTTCATTGACAAAATTCCTCTGGAAG
>JAOUFP010000344.1 GCA_029858145.1 Nitrospirota bacterium
TTCTTTGCCCTGGGGGCAGATTTTTTTACCCTTTCAAGCGTTTGGCAATAGAAGGGGCATATTCTATAACGGCTGCTTTTGCAGTATTCCTGCACTTCAAAAGAACTTGGGATATACACAGTATTCATCGCTTTGCAGAACAATGTTTTTGTTCCGGCCAGAAAGATACATCTCATACAGCCTCCTCAAAGGCCTGAGTTCCAGTGGTTTATTTTTATAACATATGCTGGCATAAAGTTCAAATTAGAATTAGCATGTTGGAGCATGATTGCAATTAATAAAACAAAAAATAGCTTGCCAGCCAAAAAAGATTTTTTCCCGATGAATGATGCGGCGCCGGGCATTTCGTACGGCGAGGCGGCCTTTCCCTTTGCCGCAGTTTATGACAAGCCGACCCGCCGGAATTTCTCAATAAGCACTCAGTCACGCTTCCCGGGTTTGATCAACATACCCTTCCCGAATTACCCGGAACTCTCCCGTATGTGTATCAAGGTCATAGATATTGAAATTAGTCCTCATATCGATACCCTCATAGTGCACGGCAAAATTGATGGCCGCGGAGCCTTCTTCCGTGCTGAGGATACGATGGAACACTCCGCGCGGCCAGACGAGCATGGCAGCTCCTTCGAACAACACACTGCCATCCTTCCGGATTTGATTGGGGGTCACAATAAAATTCTCGATCTTGCCATGCGTTCGGGTATAGATATCGACGTAACGTGTTCCGTGCAGGACAACCAGATTGTCATCCTGATGCGTATGCATATACCAGGGACGTTTCACCTCCCCAACGGGACCGGGAGAAATCGCGTTGCTCTCGTGAATCACCCTGTCGATAGCGCCGATTTGCGGAAACGCCTTCACCGGCACATTGTCAAAAATCACGCCGGGGGTCTTTCGAAAAAGATTGAGAGGGATAATCCGGTATAAACCAGGGATCTCATCAAAGACTTTCGCGTCATTCAGCATGTCCACCTCCCTTTACAATGTGTATGACAATTGATAGAAGCAGCCCATAAAAAAATCATAACAGTTCATAAGCAGACTTTCCACCAACTGGCCCGATCACGCGGAAACCATCTCGTGTTGCAAATGAATTATTTATTGACAACGAAGGCATTATGCACTATATTTTTTATACATTAATAATATTCATTAACCTATTAATATTTTTTTTAATTCCGATGAACTCTGCAGGGAAAAGGCGCGTTTCTTGGGTGCCACTGTTATATATGGTGCGTATATTCAAGTAACTTGAGGAGGCTTTTTTAATAATACCCTTTCTGGAGGTGCAGCATGAGTTTATCGAGAAGAGATTTTTTGAAGCTCACCGGAGGAACTGCTGTCGCCGCAGGCGCGGCCGGCGGGGTAGCACTTTCTGCTGAACAAGCCGAAGCAAAGGAGAAGGAACTCCGCATCAAGGATGCCAAAACCACCACAACCATCTGCCCGTACTGTTCCGTTGGATGCGGCATCCTCGCCTACACGAAGGACGGCAAGGTCATCCATACCGAGGGCGACCCTGACCATCCGATCAGCGAAGGCACGTTGTGCTCCAAAGGCGCTTCACTCTATCAGGTAATCAACAACCCGACGAGAGTCGCGAAACCACGGTACCGCGCACCGGGCGCAAGCGACTGGAAAGAGGTGGAATGGGACTGGGCGCTTGATGAGATCGCAAAGCGCGTAAAAGAATCCCGCGACAAGACGTTCAGGGCGAAGTCAAAGATCAAGGTAAAGGAAAAAACCGCTGACGGGAAAGAAGTTGATGTCGAGAAGGAATTTGTCGTCAACAGAACAGACGGCATCGCTCATGTCGGAAGCGCCGCCCTCGACAACGAAGAATGCTATATGCTCCAGAAGCTCGTGCGCTCCTGGGGACTTGTCTATGTAGAGCATCAGGCCCGAATATGACACTCCGCAACTGTTGCGGCTCTGGCAGAGTCGTTCGGTCGCGGTGCAATGACGAATCACTGGGTTGACCTCAGGAACGCGGACGTAATCCTCGTGATGGGCGGGAACCCTGCTGAAAACCATCCCATATCCATGAAGTGGATCACAAAAGCTCAGGAAAAAGGCGCCAAGCTCATCGTCGTGGACCCGAGATTCACGAGAACCGCAGCAAAGGCAGACGTCTTTGCGCCCATGCGTTCGGGGACAGACATAGCCTTCCTGGGCGGGATGATCAAGTACATCCTGGACAATCAATTGTATTTCAGGGAATATGTAGTGAATTATACGAACGCGGCTTTTCTTGTGAACCCTGAATTCAAGGGCCCCTCGCAGCTTGACGGCCTCTTCTCGGGATATGACCCCAAGACAAGGAAGTATGACAAGAAGACCTGGTCTTACCAGATGGATGAAAGCGGGGTGCCGAAGAAAGATCCGTCTCTCAAAGACCCGAATTGCGTATTCCAGCTCCTCAGGAAGCATTACGCGCGCTATACCCCCGACAAAGTCAGTGAAATCACCGGAACTCCTAAGGAAAAACTTCTCGAAGTTTACAAGCTCTACGCTTCTACAGGGAAGCGCGACAGAGTCGGGACAGAGTGCTATGCCATGGGCTGGACGCAGCATACGGTCGGCACCCAGAATATAAGGGCGATGACGATCATCCAGTTCCTCTTGGGCAATGTGGGCTTAGCCGGCGGCGGGGTGAACGCGCTCAGGGGTGAGTCAAATGTCCAGGGCTCCACAGATCACGGCATACTCTTCCATATCCTTCCCGGCTATCTTGCGGTCCCCAATGCTTCCCTTGCTGATCTCGGTGCGTATATCGAAAAGCACACACCGAAGACAAAGGAACCGAAGAGCGTAAACTGGTGGAGCAACCGGGGCAAGTACATGACGAGTTACCTCAAGGCCATTTACGGGCCCAGTGCGACAAAAGAAAATGACTTCGGATATGCCTGGCTGCCGAAGATCGACGACGGGAAGAATTATTCCTGGCTCATGCTCTTTGACCAGATGTTCAAGGGCACCTTTGAAGGGTTCTTCGCGTGGGGACAGAATCCCGCCTGTTCGGGTTCGAACGCGGGAAAGGTGCGCAAGGCCATGGCGAAGCTGAAATGGATGGTGAACATTAACCTCTTTGACAACGAGACGGGGTCCTTCTGGCGCGGCCCCGGGATGAACCCGGCGGACATCAAGACCGAGGTCTTTTTCCTCCCCGCCTCCTCTTCAGTCGAGAAAGAGGGGAGCATCACGAACTCCGGACGGCTCGCCCAGTGGAGATACCGGGCGATCAATCCCGTAGGGCAGTCAAAACCCGATTCAGAGATCATGAATGAACTCTATTACAGGGTCAAACAGCTCTACAGGAAGGAGAAGGGCAAATATCCGGATCCGATTGTAAACCTCACCTGGAATTACGGGGAAAAAGACGCAAACGGAAAAATAAAAGAGATCGACA
The DNA here is from genome assembly GCA_029858145.1 of Nitrospirota bacterium. Lineage (GTDB taxonomy): Bacteria > Nitrospirota > Thermodesulfovibrionia > Thermodesulfovibrionales > UBA6898 > JAOUFP01. The sequence goes on from JAOUFP010000344.1 coordinate 3,413, forward strand.
TCCACCGGGTGGCAAAGGAGATCAACGGATACTATCTCGAAGACGTGTATGACAAAAAGGCAACGCCGCCGAAACTGCTTGGCAAAAAGGGAGAACTCTGCGCTTCATTCGTGACACTCCAGGATGACGGATCGACCTCATCAGGAAACTGGCTG
>JAOUFP010000343.1 GCA_029858145.1 Nitrospirota bacterium
TCACGCAGGTGTGGTAACGCGGCTGGAGGTCGCCCCATAACGCGCACAAATTCGGCATTTTTGTAAAGGGAGCAGGTAAAAGCCTGCTCCCTGGCGTTCTTTATCAGATAGATGAGACCGCCTATAGGTTACTCGTTTAAACAGTGATATAGTTAGCATAAGATGACAGGGGACTATCAAGGTACATTGCGCTGTCTCAGGGCTGTTTCTGTTATGTAATGTCGCTCGGCAGGATAGGAGAGATGAATACCTTCGGCGGGAAAAGAATAGTATTGAAATGGTGTGGATAAGTGTTTGCCACGTTCGTGCTTTTGGGATGTTATGTCGGTCCCACGTCGAAAAACCCCATATCGGAACCAGACCCTCATTGCATCGATCAGAGCCTTCTCGGGACATGGGGTTTGAGCATCGACGGCAAGCAATAAGCGGTTGTTAATTTTGAGATCGACGACAAAAGGAAGGGGCTGATCAAGGCATACCTTTTCATTTATCGGGATAGTTCAAATTGCACCTCTTATATTTTCTTTGGGCATTTGAGCAGACTAGGAAAGAACAGATATTTGAACCTTTATGAGTCCCCCGTTGCTAAGTCCGAGTGCACCACTCAGTCTGGGGACAAAAAGGGCAAGCCAAAAGCCCCCTCTTATTTATTTGTCAATTATGAAATCAAAGGGAAAACTCTCAACATGGCGCATATGAACAGTTACTTTGCAGGAGCTTCAATCAGACACGATGAAATGGGGCAATCATAACCGACGATTACGACAACATAGCAGAATATCTCAGGAAACATGAGAAGGATATATTTTCATCAAGATTGGAGTTTGACGGGAAGTTCTCTCGGGTATCAGAAGCGGGAATTTGAAATCCTGAAACAAGTGAAAAAAGTGGCCTTTGACCAAGGACAAGGAAGAGATCGACTATGACAAAATTATCGACTTGTACCCGGAAGATGTCAATACTTATTACGATCGTGGGATCGCATATAAATACAAGACCGGGCATGACAAGGCTATCCATGACTTCAGCAAGGTTGTCGAACTGAGTCCCAAAAATGCCGATGCTTACCGCTGTCGCGAGGAAGCATACAATGATGGGGGCGATCATGATTTAGCCATTCAAGACTTTGGCAAGACGATCGCACCGGACACGATAGATACCTGAGCTTATGTTGATCTTGGGAATGCGTTTAAAGCTCAAGGTAATTTTGACTGTGCGATTAGGGACTATAGCAAGGTATTCCGAGTATATTCTGTTGATTACCCGGATGTTTTTATGAAGCGTAGCGATGCATATAGATCGCAAGGCGATTTCAAAATGGCCGCACAGGATTACGTTAACCACGGGAATGCACTTATCAAGAGAGAGGATTACGACAAAGCGATTATGTGGTGGGGTCTGGCTTTGTTTATTTGTTTTTTGCTGCGCTGGTGGGCCGTGTCCGAACGTTTTTTGTACCGACTGTACTCTTGATTGAGTTTCGGTTTCATGAAAGTATCGGTTATCAGGTGGACATGATATCGCACTCGGAAAGATCAGCCTGAGACAACCACCGAATGCAGTCTATAACAAAAAAAGGGATGTGCTGTTTCACACATCCCTTTCTTAAAACCAGCAAAGCCATTTATGTTCGGCGTCAGGCCGTTTCCTTAGGACCACGTCATGGGTCTCAAAGGCTTTGATATGGCTATGTGCTGGTCTAGTGTCTACCTGTCTCCTCAGTTTCCTTCCAGAAATTCGAATTCCTGAAAGTACTGCACCTATTTAAGGTCTAAATAGACTTCACCAACAGTAGTCCTTATGTCTTCCTCTGTTACTGATTGCTGGGTACTTTTCAAGGCATGCCTGATTGCTTCCTGCCTTTCTTTTTCTCCAAGCGATGCCCACAGATTAGACTGTTTTACTATCTTGATGATTTCCTTCGCTTTCATGTCTATCCCGTTATCATTAAGACAAAGCACATATAATGCCAACAGATAACCAGTTGTTTTTCTTATATTCTTAAGTTCTTGAAAATTAGATTGCACCCTTTTCGGACGGTGTTTTTGCGAAGGTTACAGTCATTTCCACGTAACAAGAGATGGCTTTTTTTTAATCGACGGTTGTAATAAGGTACTCGCAATTTGGAGGACTAAGGGGTTTGATCCAGATAAAAGTTATTCCGGCGTGAAGCTCTCCTATTTTTAGGGAAGAAGCTGAAGGTACATCGGGCGGTGTTCTCCGAACGTTGAAATCCTGACTTATGCACGTGTTATTATTCAGAAAATGCCACAAATCCTGTTATCGCCTTCAGCACCACAAGACTGCCATTATAGAGGTCTTTCAGAAGAATATATTCCTCATGCGAGTGGACCTTCTGCATGCCTGTGGACATATTGATCGTCTTTATTCCCTGCTTATTGAATATGTTTGCGTCCGACCCTCCGCCCGTAATCGTATAGATTGGTTTAATTCCGCAGCCCTGAACCACGCTGTCCATGAACTTCAAAAAGCGGTCAGCTTCATCGATCTTAAACGACTGATACTCCTCATGCTCCTCAATATGCATCCCGGCATTATTTTTCTTTGCAATTTTCCTGGCTGTATCAAACATTTTTCCTCTGGCGTCTTGAAGGAGTTTATAATCGTGGCTCCTCAATTCGCCGTGAATTACGACCTCTTTCGGTACAACATTTGTTGCAGTACCGCCGCAGATTACGCCGATGTTTGCGGTCGTCTCAGAGCTTATCCTTCCGTCAGGGACAGTCGAGATGATCTCAGCCGCAACCCTGATCGCGCTGATTCCCTTTTCGGGTTCTATCCCTGCATGCGCAGGCCTGCCGGTAATACGCATCTCATAGGTGATATGCGTCGGCGCGGCAACAACCAGTTTCCCGACACTGCCTCCCGAGTCCAGGACGAGGGCGTATCTGCTTCTGATTTTCCCGAAATCCAGGCTCTTGACGCCATGCAGTCCTTTTTCCTCTGCAGAGGTAAAAACTATCTCGATATCGCCATGCGGCAAAGCCCTCTCCTGCAAAACTGTAAGCGCCTCCAATATCTGCGCAAGCGCGCTTTTGTCGTCAGCTCCGAGGACAGTGTTTCCGGTCGATCTTACTCTCTCGTTCTGAATACTGAATTTGATACCTATCGTAGGCTCGATGGTATCCATATGACCGCTTAACAAAAGCGGGTGCGCTTTAGAAACAGTGCCTTTTTTGATGGCGATAAGATTGAACGATTTATCATATTTCTGAATGGTGACCCTGCATCCTCTTTCCTTCAGTTTTTTTGCAAGCAGTGAACCGATCTCTTTTTCCTGAAATGACGGCGAATTTATCCTCAGCAGCTCGGTAAAGGTCTTCAGCAGTCTCTTCTTATTTATGTAAGCATTGATCATGTTTCCTCCAGATTACGGCATTTCAACAATTAAATATTATAATGCAACCCGCCTCTTGGGCGATAGGAAACAGGGTAAGCTTTTGTTATACTTGAAATAAGTATTTTCCGAAAGGAGAACGGGACATGGATGCGATGGAGTCATTATTTTCAAGGAGGAGCATTCGCAAATACAAACCGGACCCCATA
>JAOUFP010000345.1 GCA_029858145.1 Nitrospirota bacterium
AAATGGTAGAGGAGGGCAAATAGATGGCTAAGGTTGTTGCAGTTACAGGAAATGAAGCGTGTGCCAATGCGCTCCGCCAGGTAAACCCTGATGTCTGCGGGATTTATCCGATTACTCCGCAAACAGACATGATGCAGAGATTCGCATCTTTTATCTCCAACGGCAAGGTATCTACAGAGTCTATTCTGGTGGAAAGCGAACACAGTTCCATGAGCGCCTGCATCGGTGCGGCAGCCGCAGGCGGCCGGGTGGTGACCGCGACATCCTCACAGGGGCTTGCCCTGATGTGGGAGATGCTGCATATCGCTTCCGGAGACCGGCTCCCTATCATCATGCCGGTTGTAAACAGGGCTCTTTCCGCTCCTCTTAACATCCACGGTGACCATTCGGATGCCATGGGTGCGAGAGACACAGGGTGGATACAGATATGGTCGGAAAACGCACAGGAATCGTATGACAATACCATCCAGGCGTTCAGGATAGGCGAACATATGGATATCAGACTGCCTGTCATGGTGTGTCTCGACGGCTTCATCATAAGCCATTCGATAGAGAGGATGGAGTACCTCGAGGATACGGAAGTCAGGAATTTTGTGGGTGATTTCAAGAATTTCCTCCCCCTGCTTGATCTTGATAAGCCGAAGAGTTATGGACCACTGATCCTCACCGACCTCTATCATGAATACAAGAGGGCCCAGCACGAAGTCATGACAAAGGTCAAGGATGTCGTTCTTGACGTCGCAAAAGATTTTGAAAAGCTGAGCGGAAGAAAATACGGACTTTTCGAATCATACAGACTCGACGATGCCGACATCGCGCTCGTTATCCTGAACTCCGCGGCGGGCACATCCAAAGATGTAATCGATGATTTCAGAAATAAAGGCATCAAGGCCGGGCTTCTGAAGCCGAGGCTCTTCAGGCCGTTCCCGTATGAAGAAGTGGCTGAAGCGCTTAAGCATACAAAAGCGGTCTGCGTCATGGACAGGGCGGATTCTTTCGGCGGATACGGGCCTCTCTTTATGGAGATCACATCCGCACTTTATCAGCTTAAAGAAAGACCCGTGCTGATAAACAAGATTTACGGACTCGGCGGAAGGGATTACATGCCTTCCCACGCAGAACTGGTTCTGAATGAACTCAACGATATAGCAAAAAGCGGTAAAACAGGAACAATCAAAGAATACATAGGAGTGAGGGAATAATATGGCGACAGGATTGACTTTAAAAGAGCTTTCACAAAAAGAAGACCGTTTCACGCATGGCCACCGGATGTGTTCCGGATGCGGAGCACCGATTGTGGTAAAAATGGTGCTCCTCGCAACGGATTTCCCGGTCATCGCTTCGAATGCAACGGGATGTCTTGAGGTTTCATCCTGCATTTCTGAATATACCGCCTGGAAGATACCCTGGATCCATACCGCTTTTGAGAACGCCGCTGCCACCATATCCGGAGTTGAAACCATGTACCGGTCACTGAAAAAGCAGGGCAAAATAGATAAAGACGTAAAGTTCATCGCCTTTGGCGGTGACGGGGGAACCTACGACATCGGCTTCCAGAGTCTTTCAGGGGCAATGGAACGCGGTCATGATATGCTCTACGTCTGCTATGACAACGGGGCTTACATGAATACCGGTATTCAGCGCTCCAGCGCGACCCCGCTGGGTGCGGACACCACCACCTGCCCTGCAGGTGACGTAATCCCTGGAAAACTTCGCTCACGAAAAAACCTTACCAGGATAATGGCGGCGCATAATATCCCTTATGCCGCTCAGGCATCGCCTTCCCACTGGATGGATCTGATGAAAAAGGTCAGAAGGGCGCATGAGTTCAATGGTCCGAAGTTCATGAATATCCTCGCGCCGTGCAACCGCGGCTGGCGTTCCCAGACAAATGACGCGATCAAACTCAGCAAGCTCGCGGTAGATTCATGCTACTGGCCGCTCTATGAGATCGAAGACGGCGTCACAAAGATCACCTATACCCCGAAAGACAAAGTCCCGGCAGCTGATTTCATGAAGCCCCAGGGCAGATTCAAGCATCTTTTCGCTCCCGGAAATGAATGGCTGCTGAGCAAAGTCCAGGAAGAAGTCGACAGGGAATGGGAAAAACTGAAGAAACTGGCAGAATGCGGTTGCTAAAGAGCCTGCAAGTATGATATTTTTTAAGCAATTATGAGTGGCTCAGATCTCGTCATGTACGAAGAGGAGTTCCGCAGAATTGATGAGGAACTCCAGAAACTGTATCATCAGGCCAATGCCATGGTTGTCTTTCTTGTTGACAAGAACGGACAACTGATCGCCTCCGCAGGCGAGACACGCGAGATCGACACTACTTCTCTGGCGTCCCTGACTGCCGGGAACATAGCCGCGACAGGCGGCATAGCGCGGCTCCTCGGGGAAAAAGAGTTCACGATACTCTTCCACGAAGGGGAAAAAGACAACATACATATTTCACTTATCGGCCAGAGAGTGATCCTTGTCGTCATCTTCGACAAGAGATCCTCTCTGGGTCTCGTCCGGCTGAGGGTGAAAAAGGCCACAGAATCTCTCGCAGCTATATTCGACGAAATAACGAACAAGGCGGAACATGAAAAAAGCGGCGGCAGACTGGATGAATCACCATTTGCGGAAATCAGTGATGAAGACATCGATAATCTTTTCAGGTAGGTATCCCGTCAAGTGTCTTTTATAAATTATTCTTCACGTGAAATAAACTGCAAGATTGTTTATTACGGACCGGGGCTTTGCGGGAAGACCACGAACCTTCAGTTTGTCTATAAAAAGACAAACCCCGACCAGAAGGGAAAGCTGATTTCTCTTGCAACCGAAACCGAACGGACCCTTTTCTTCGACTTTCTCCCTCTCGCGCTCGGTGACATAAAGGGATTTAAGATCAGGTTTCATCTCTACACCGTTCCCGGACAGGTATTCTACGCGGCGAGCAGGAAGCTGATTTTGAAAGGCGTGGATGGAGTGGTCTTCGTCGCGGACAGTCAGATCGAAAGGATGGAAGCGAATATGGAGAGTCTCGACGACCTGAAAATCAACCTTGCCGAGCAGGGGTATGATCTCGAAAAACTCCCCTACACCATCCAGTACAACAAAAGGGATTTAACCAACGTGGCTCCGGTCGATAACATGAACAAACTGCTGAATCCCAGAAATGTCCCGTATTTTGAAGCTGTTGCCGTAACCGGCCCCGGTGTTTTCGAGACCCTGAAGAATGTGGCAAAACAGGTCCTGACAGAGCTGAAGAAGCATTATTAGTCCCGCTCATCCAGCTTCCGCCAAATCAGATACATAGCCCCCCTCTTTTCCCTTGACTTCAATTAACAGCCCGGTCCATTTCTATAAATCAAAAAAGAACGAGGGGAAAAAGACTCAAAAGAGAGGCTTAATTAACTTTTCGTGGGTCTTTTTTGTAGGATCGCATTGATGATTTTGTGTTTCAGGTCTGGCTTAACGCCTCGATGTACACGCACCAACTCTTTCAAGTAAGAGAACGACCCTTCCAATCCGTTCGTTGTGTTTGGGATATTCAGATGGGGGTATTTCTGATAGGTAA
>JAOUFP010000346.1 GCA_029858145.1 Nitrospirota bacterium
TTCTGCATTATGAAAGGTTTTTATGCGTACATGCCTGTCATGGATGACTATTAACCTCATGCGGGTTACCGGAGCGGCAGGAAATCCCGGAAGATCTATATTTTAATCCCGACAGCTCCGAGTTGTGCCTTAAAATCCCCGAGGCCCGTGAAATGTATGGTCCTCAACCCTGCCTCTGAGGCCCTTTTTATATTCTGGCTGTTGTCATCCACAAAGAGGGTGAGATGCGGTTTAATTCCGATTATTTTCGCGGCGTCCCTGAATGCCGACGGGTCCCTCTTGGATTTGCCGAGCACATAGGAATTGATCACATAGTCGAAGCGGTTATAAAAAGGTTTTTTTCCGTTGATCTCATCGAGCCAGTTTGTCTGGTCGCTGAGAATCGCCGCGACAATCCCCTGCTCGCGGATCTTTTCGGCAATTGCCAGCATCTGCGGCCTCAGGACAAAGCGCCTTAGTATCTCAATGCGCAGTCTCCGATAATCGTCTTTGACGCCGGTCTGCCTCGCGAGGTTTTCCCAGAAAATCTTTTCCTTCACCTTTCCCGTAACATACCCTGTTTTATAGATGATATCTTCCGCGGTCTTAAAGAAAGACTGCCCGTCGAGATTTTTCTTCCCGGCGATCGCCATCAACCCTTCCCTGAAACCCTCCTCCGCAAGCACACCGCCAAAATCAAAAAGAACCGCCTTAATCATACCCGTCTCCTTTAATAGATCTTTCTCTATTTTCCGATATCTTGACAAAAAAAGAGAAGAAGATTTATTATGTGCATATGCACACATCAAGGATATTTGCCTATGTCACCCCGGCATAAAAAACCAAGGACCTGTGGATGCCACTTTAAGGGAAAGGCCTTCAAGCCAACAGGCATCCCCCTTTCGGAGCTCGAAAAGATAACCCTTTATATCGATGAACTTGAGACCCTAAAGCTCTGTGATCATGATGGTCTTACGCAGGAGGAGGCGGGTCGGAAGATGGGAATATCAAGGGGGACAGTGCAGCGGCTGCTTTCAGGCGCTCGGAGAAAAGTCGCAACAGCCCTTTCCGGGTGCAAGGCTATTGTGCTTGAAGAAACTTTCTGCGAACAAAAGGAGGAATAAGATGAAAGTATGTTTTCCGGTAAAAAACGTCCAGGCACTCGAAAGCGAGGTTTACGGACATTTCGGCTCGGCGCCGGTATTTATCCTGGTAGATACGGAGAAAAGAGAAGCCCTCACGATCAACAACGCCGATCAGCATCACGCCAAAGGTATGTGCAGCCCTCTGAGTGCCCTTGGAGGCCATGAAATTGACTGCGTTGTTGTGGGAGGCATCGGCGGCGGCGCGCTCATGAAACTGAATCAGGCAGGGATAACCGTTTATAAGGCCATGGGGCTGACGGTCAATGACAATCTCAATCTCCTGAACGCGGGAAGACTTCCTGTGTTTCAGCCCGGACATGTCTGCGCGGGACATTCAGTCAGCGGCGGATGCTCACATTAAAAACAAATGTAAGGAGGATTTTTGATGGCAAAGAAAAAATTTGTATTCATCATCACTCATTCATATGACAGGCCGGACCTCGTGGCGGGCGCCTTCCAGCTTGCCGCAAATATGAAGGCCTTTGACGTGGAACTCGATTTTTTCCTCATGGATAACGGCGCGCTGCTCGCGAAGGAAGGGTTTGCCGAGACCCTTGTCTGGCAGAAGAAGGGGCAGTTTTCCCCTGCCCATGAACTCATGAAAACCCTCATCGAGGATTTCGACACAAAGTTCTATATCTGCGCGTCATGCGTAAAACACAATGAACTTGACAAGGTAAAGCTGATAAAAAATTCGGAGATAAAACCCGGCTCATATCTCGGAGAGATGCTGATGGAGCGGGAGGGGCTTACTTTTTAAAGGATTGTTAAAAATCTTCAGGACATGCTCCGCAGAGGTGTGATTTCTAACACCCCTGCGGAATTTCCTCAATAATGCAGCTTTTTCCAATGCAAGTCACTGTTTTTCTTTGCCCACTTTTCGGCTTGGCGCGGGCAACTGCAGTTTTCAGATTGATTCGATATCACGGTATCACTTGAAAAGATCCGCCCATATCTTCACCGCGGTCACAATAATTATCACCGCCAGCAGCCACCTCAGATATTGTGTCTTTGTCTTTTTCCCGACAAAGCCTCCGGCCTGCGCGGCGGGAATCGCACCGAGAAGGAGCGCGGCAGCCATATGAAACGGCACCTGTCCTGTGGCAATCTTTCCTACAAGACCTGCTGAGGAGGAAAAGAGCCCTATTGCAAGGGTGCTTCCGAGGGCCACCCGCAGAGGAATCCTGAGCACATATAAAAGAATCGGAATTATAATGAACGCGCCGCCCTGCCCCACAAGCCCAATGAGAAATCCGATTGAGACACCTATGACAATCGCCGTCGGCTTATGGAATACCACCTTTTCCTCGGTGAGTTCGTCTTTCGCATAACTGCGCGGAATAAGCATCATTACTGCGGCGATGAACGCCAGCGCGCCGAAAATAAAGAGCAGAGGCTTGTCCGGCACCACCTTGGATACGAATGATCCCGTAAGGGAAGACATAAACAGCGAAAGACCAAGGGTAAGGACAAGGGGTTTATTCACCAGATTATGCTTTTTATAAAAGAACATCGCCGACAGAGACGCAAAAAACCCCTGTATCATGGTAAGGCCTGTAATGCTTTTGACTCCTATGGCGTCAAATCCGAAAAACGGCGGAACGTAGAGGAGAAGCGGGAACATGAGTATGCCCCCGCCTATCCCAAGCAATCCCGAGAAAAAACCGACGATCGAGCCTGCTGCCCACAAAAAAAGGTAAAATTCAGCAGACACTTCAGCGTTCCACGATAAGGTGCTTCTTGTCTTCTATCCGGTCGTCGAGAACCTCGCCTATGTGCGCGGCCAGGATCCCTTCCTTCTGCAGGGCCGAGATGAGCTTTTCTCTCCTTTCAGCAGGAACAAAGATAACAAGGCCTCCAGACGTCTGGGCATCATTCATAAGCACCCGTTCATACTCCGGAACATCGCCTGCCCATGAGACATAAGAGTTATATATCTTGAGATTACCGAGCGTTCCGCCCGGCGCAATGTCATCTCTGACAAGTCGAATGGCATCATCGAAGTAGGGAACACGGCTCGAGTGGAGCCGGGCCCGCAATTTACTCGCGATGAGGACCTCGCTCAGATGGCCGATGAGCCCAAAACCCGTTATGTCTGTCGCGGTGCTCACCCCGATCTCAGCCATTATTTCACTTGCCCGCTTATTCAGCGCCGCCATTGAGAGGGTGAATTCTTCGATGACAGCGTCGCTGCACATCCCGGCCTTTACACCGGTAGAGACGATGCCTGTCCCGATCTTTTTTGTTAGTATGAGAGAGTCGCCGGCTTTTGCCTTTGAATTATCGTAGATCCTGTCAGGATGGATGGTGCCCATGACGGTGTAGCCAAACTTGGGTTCCTTGTCTTTGATGGTGTGGCCGCCGATGATCGAAACGCCTGCCTCGGTCATTTTGTCGATTCCCCCCTGCATGACCCGGTGCAG
>JAOUFP010000347.1 GCA_029858145.1 Nitrospirota bacterium
CGGCCTTTCCTGTCCTGTTATCATGCCAAACAGCGTTGTCTTTCCGGCTCCGTTCGGGCCGATCACCCCTACAATACCCCCTGGAGGAAGCGAAAAAGACATTCCTTCTATCAACATCTTATCGCCTAAGGATTTGGCTACATCCCCGGCTTCAATTACAACATTTCCCAGGCGCGGACCCGGGGGGATATAAATCTCGAGCTCTTTTGAACTCTTATCGATATCCTGCCGTAAGAGCGTCTCATAAGACTTTATGCGGGCCTTTGATTTCGCATGCCTCCCCTTTGGCGACATTCTGATCCATTCAAGCTCACGCTCAAGGGTCTTCTGGCGGTCGCTCTCGGACTTTTCCTCCTGCTGAAGCCTGTTTTTCTTCTGCTCAAGCCATGAGGAATAGTTTCCCTTCCAGGGTATTCCCTGTCCCCTGTCAAGTTCGAGAATCCATCCTGCCACATTATCGAGGAAATAACGGTCATGGGTGACCGCTATAATCGTGCCGGGATACTCTTTCAGGTGATGCTCGAGCCAGGCAACGGATTCAGCGTCAAGGTGGTTTGTGGGCTCATCAAGGAGAAGGATGTCCGGTCTTTTCAGAAGTAATCTGCAGAGGGCCACCCGCCTTCTTTCGCCGCCAGATAATACCTTGACCGGCGTTTCACCCGACGGACATCTCAGCGCATCCATCGCCATTTCCAGCCGGGAATCGAGATTCCAGGCATCGAGCAGATCAAGTTTTTCCTGAACCTGCCCCTGACGCTCGATGAGTCTATTCATCTCCTCGTCTGACATCGGCTCGGCAAACTTCTCATTGATCAGGTTGAATTCATTAAGGGCATCAACTGTCTCCTGCACCCCCTCTTCCACAATTTCCCTCACTGTTTTTGAATTGTCAAGCACAGGCTCCTGCTCAAGCATTCCTATGGTATGTCCCGGTGACAACACAGTCTGTCCGTTGAAGTCCTTGTCCGCTCCGGCAAGTATCTTCAGAAGAGAGCTCTTGCCTGAACCGTTGAGACCAAGCACCCCGATTTTTGCGCCATAAAAGTATGAAAGGTAAATATCCCTGAGAACAGGTTTCTTGTCGTAAAACTTGCTCACCCCTATCATTGAATAAATTACTTTGTTAGGTTCGTTGCTCATCTATGAAAGCTCCTTTAAACGAATATTTTTCTGCTCTGAAAAATTATTGCTGCACGATATGCCCGGGCCGTAAAAAAATGCCTTCCGCAGAAGGCCGGGCTGAGATATGTGCCCGCAATCCAATTCACCAAGGGAAAACTCCTGAGAATCATTATAGTAACGCGATCGCTGTTCGTTTGGCAATATCCTCTCCTGCTGTTTTTGCTGGTTCATTTATTGTCGTATCTGGTAAAATGAAAACATATGGCATCAAAATCAGAGATACGCCTCACCTCTAAACGTTCTCCTGAATTCGGCAGCGATATTAGGGTGAATGATGTCACCTACCATGTCCAGACAGAAGACATGGGAATAAAGACATGCAAGATTGTGACGAATATTTATTTAAAGGGAGAAATTGTTCATAAGAGAAAATCAGACTACGCTCACCTGACTAAATTGGCTGATTTCGCTGACAGGCTTACGTCCCTGATGGAAAAACAGCACAAATCTGCTATCGATCAATTCATTGCTGAAAAATCAGAGAGACAGAAACCCAAATCCGACTACTTCGAAGAAGTTCAGCAGTTACTGAGAAGAGGAAATGGAAAATCCGCAATGACTTCCCTCAGGCATGCCCTTGAAAAATTCCCCGGCGATCCCTTTCTCCTGTCCTATTACGGCTATCTTTTGGCTGTTATTGAGAACAAACCCAAAGAAGGGATAAAAATCTGTGAAGATGCTTTAGGGAAGCTGAAGAAGTCCATGCCCTTTGGTTCTGAGTTCTTCTATCCCGCCTTCTACCTCAATCTGGGAAGGGCTTACCTGAAAGATGACAGGAAAAAAGAAGCGGTGGAGGCCTTTCAGGACGGCTTGAAAATCGATCCCGAAAACCATGATATATTGTGGGAGATAAAGAAGCTCGGCACGAGGAAAAAGCCGCCCTTGACTTTTCTTTCCCGGTCCAATCCTATCAATATATATCTGGGAAAACTGCTCAACAAACCTTCAAAGAAATAGTCCGTTTATGAGACTATGATATTAAAAATCTCTAGATAGCGTTCTATGGCTTTTTCAACGATGTAGCCGGGCAGTTCAGGGCCGGGATAGGTCTGGTCCCAGTCAAGCGTCAGGAGATAATCCCTGATGATCTGCTTATCATAGCTGTCCTGGCCCTTTCCCGGCTCGTACGTCCGGGCTGACCAGAACCTGGAGGAATCGGGTGTCAGTATTTCATCGATCAGGATCAGTTCATTGTCATACAATCCGAATTCAAATTTTGTGTCTGCGATTATGATCCCTTTCTTTTCAGCCACCTCCCTCGCCTTGGAATATATCTTCAGGCTCATGTCTCTGAGCTTTGCCGCCATTTCCGGGCCGACAATTTTTACGGTCTCCTCAAAAGAGATATTCATGTCATGTCCCTGTTCAGCCTTTGTGCTTGGAGTAAATATCGGAGATTCGAGACGGGAGGATTCTTTCAGCCCTTCAGGGAGTTTTATGCCGCATACCATGCCCGTCTTTTGATATTCCTTCCATCCACTGCCCGAGAGATACCCCCTCACTATGCACTCTACGGGTATCTGCTCTGCTTTCTTTACCAGCATACTTCTGCCTTCCAATTGATCTCTGTATTTGTGACACCGTGAGGGATACTTATCTACATCCGTGGCAATCAGGTGGTTCTGGATGATATCCTCCATCTGACGAAACCAGTAGTTTGATATCTGTGTGAGAATTTTTCCTTTCCCCGGAATGCCGTTCGGGAGGACGACGTCAAACGCCGAAATCCTGTCAGATGCTATCATAAGCAGACTGTCTCCAAGATCATAGATGTCCCTCACCTTGCCGCTTTTCAGAAATGTAATATCAGGCATATCCGTTTTTAATATCATTTTTTCCATATGGTTCTCCTCGTCAGTGCAGCATAATATCCTTACTACAGGCGTAAACCCGGAATGTTAAAATCGAATCCCGAACTTCCTGTACTAGGAAATATCCTCTATTTCAACATTCATCTGAGCATTGTCTATCTTTTGCATTGTGAACAATAATTGCCCTTCCTGAACGGTGTCATTAAGCTTTACGCATACCTCTGCAATCTCCCCGTCAAAAGGCGCAATAATCGCATTTTCCATTTTCATCGCCTCAAGATTAGCGATCTCTTCCCCCTTGTGAACGATATCTCCCTGCTTGATTGCTCCCCTTTCAGGATTCCCTATTCTCCATATATTGCCGTTAATAGGTGCGCCGATATCGTTCACTCCCTTTGCCATCCTTATTTCAGTCTTTTTCACTCTCGGGGTTTCCACCGCATAAACCCTGGTCTTGTTATTTACTCTCATCACCACATGAATAAGGCCCTCATGTTCAGCGCCAATTGACACAAGCTCAAAACAGTATGGCTTGCCCCTTAATT
>JAOUFP010000348.1 GCA_029858145.1 Nitrospirota bacterium
CGGTAAAGGTGTTTCTTGTATGGTTTCAATCATAATGAATCTCCTTTTCTCGCTCAGGGAAGTATTCTATCAAGCAAAATCCGGCATACTCAAAAAGCACTACTCCCCGGGCTGTCATAAAAATGGTTACGTGAGCCCCTGTGAAAAGAGGGCTTGTGGTCTATATAAAGGGAGCCCTGCGAGGCGAAGAGAGTGTATCCACTAAGAGATGAATAATGGAATCCTTCATTAAAGAAGGAAAGAGGGCTGCTTTGCTCATAGTCCACTATAGCACATAACCGGTCCCCCACGTTTGAAATGATCGGGAGTATGCCATGATTCCTGTTGAAATCATTGGATTCTCGCCCCCGAGCGTCGATGAGGTGACCGTCTTTTATGCCCCGGCGAATCCGTTGGCGTTGGTTAGGCTTCAAGCGGTTGATTATTGGAAACGGCTTTCAGTTTCAGTCCCATGGCTAAGCTCGGTATTCAGCAGCAAGGGTATGCCGGAAATATTATTTTCTCATGGCTTCGGCAGGGTGAACCTAAAGATGCTGCCTTTCGCGGGTCTGCTTTCTACCCATATCCTTCCTCCATGCGCTTCTACTATTGTTTTGGCAATGGCTAACCCAAGACCCGAGCCTCTTGCGTCTTTTCTCCCCCGATAGAATGCATCAAATATATAAGGCAAGTGCTTTTCCGGAATGCCTGTCCCTGTATTCTCGAAAGCAACGAGTATTTCATTGTCACTCTCGGTCACTTTGACTGTTACGGTACCTCCGGAGTCAGTATATTTTATTGCATTGTCGAGGAGGTTTCTGATCACCCGGTTTATCATGGCTGCATCAGCATTAACCATAGGAATCGCTGTGTCCGGAAGCTCAAGAGATATGGTGATTTTTTTCTTTTCTGCCGCCATTTCTTCTGTTTTAATATTTTTTTGAATTTCCGTATGTACATTGAAGGGAGCAAGAACAGGCGTATATTCCTTCTCTTCAAATTTTGAGAAGTCCAGGAAATCAGATATTAATTGTGAGACTCTATTAAGCTCATCACAGATGATTTCAAGGTAGTCCTCTTGTTTTTCCGTTAGGGCTCCTGCCTTTCCCGAAATGATCCTCGATAGAAAGCCTTCCGAGGTCAAAAGAGGGTTCTTCATATCATGTGCGAACATGGAAAGAATATTCCTCCGCTCTCTCTCCAGCTTCCTCAATCCAGTAATATCTTCAATGGCAAGGAGGATCATCCGCTTGCCAAGCTCCTCATTATGGATCTGCCGGGCATTGAGCATCATTGCCTTATGTCCTATAGTCAGAAAATCATGCTCAACTTCGAAATCGTCGAACTGGGTGTTCTGTGGAAGAATGGTCTCAAGAAGTACGCGAAGCCCGGGGATATCCCACTGCCGGTTTCCAAGGTCGTAGATATAGCTTCCGACAGTCTCCCCCGGATTCACTTTGAAGATAGTGTAGAATGATCGGTTGGCCGAGAGTACTTTCAGGTCCTCATCCAGTACCAAAAGCGGCTCGCGAATTGTTTCTATAATGTTCTGAGCGTATCTGCGGGCCTCCTGCATTTCAGCCAACGCTCGCCTGCACCCGGTTTCCGATGCGTCACTATCCGTGAGCAGATGTTGTGATTCCTTCAGTTCGTGTATTAAATCTTCTCCTGGTTTATTTTGATCTTTCATCGTGAGAGCTCTCTACAGTAAACAGGTTATTATAGATACATTATATCTGTTCATGAAGATACAGAGAAACTGTTGTTTTCATTGCGCCTTGACACTCTGAAACTAATCCCATTTGCTTTTCTCACGAAATCAGGTTCAATTGCGCCTGCAAAAAACGAGTAAGAAGGTGAAGTCTTGGGTGCTCTGCCTTTTGTGTGAGTAGTTATTATTAAGCTCCTGAGCCTTATCCCATATTGTTTTTGAGAGTCCTTATTTTTCAAAATCGGCCTTTCTTGTAAAATATCTTTTTTGCCGCTTCAGCAGTTATTTTTCACCCCACCTGCGCTTATGAAGGTTTCTAAACAGATTTCAAGGCCTTCTGATAAAACTTTCCTGCATATTCTTCTGCCATTCTCCTTGCGCTGAACACCGGTCCTGTGCTTTTCATTGCTCCTTTCATGATAGTAACCCAATCGCGGGGAATACCGTCATCATCAACTTTATAATAGAGCGGGATTACTTCCTTCTCCAGAATACTCAAATGGCTTCCTGTGTGCTTCCACCAATTCCTCAATAGCTAACTGAATAATCGGCTTATCCATGATTGGGAGCCTCTCTGTAGGGATGGTCTTTGTTGCCGGAAGAAATCTCGTCCCCGCACCGGCCACTGCACAACCGCTTTCTTGGTCGCTGGTATAGGACTCATAATTGCCCCTTCTATTGTCATCCTATGCCCTGGCATAAGCAATGCTGTCCTTTTTAAAATCCTCAATCATGCCTTCGGTCAACGATGGACGAACCCTCGCAATCATCTGCAAAAAAGTATCTGTAGTCACGACGTAATCATGCTTGCTGGCATATTCCTCCTCGAAGGCGAATTGTGCAACTTGCTGAAACAGATATTCGATGTCGGCAGGCGTAAACCGGGAGGTCATGCCCACAATTCGATCAAGATCGATCCCCTTTGTATTGAGCCTGGTTAAGTAATATTCCAGGATAGTCTTTCTCCCGTCTTCATCCAGATCTCCGACCGGAATAATACAATCAAACCTTCCGGGACGAAGCAATGCAGCATCGAGCTGTCTGATATAGTTGGTTGCACATACGAGTAATATCTTGTTCCCCTGATTCTTGAGGAGAGGGACCTGTTTGAGAAACTCGTTTGTAATAGACTTGTCTACCATGGTTGCCTCGTCCCTGCTGCCGGCGATTTCATCAAACTCATCGATAAAGATGACCGCGTCTTCAAGAGTTCTCGCTTTTTCCATGATAGCGTGAAGATTGGCGCCTAACTTCTCTACGCCGTCGGCCATAAGCATGCTGGGTAAGATTTCAATATACCACCACGAAAGCACACCCGCTATCGCCTTGACAAAATGGGTCTTTCCCGTGCCGGGAGGTCCGAAGAAAATGATCGTCTTCGGAGGAATGACGCCATGTTTTGTTGAAAGGTCACGCTCTGTCAGGGGGAGGATTATCCGCCTCTGAACTAACTGCTTCGGCGGTTGGGAATCAGAGATAGTATCCCATATTTCTCTTCCGAAGGCTTGGGCGCCCATCTCAGCCAGGATGTCCTTTCGCCTGTAGTCGACATATTCCTTAACTGCCTCCTCCATATGTTCGACAAAGTCGATGCAGGCCGTGCGTAACCCGACATCACGCCCGAGTTTCTCGGACATAAGCCACTTATGCTGCAGGATTTTCGGCCATAGGGCAGCGGCTGCATCGGGCTCGAGTTGTGTGCCGCTGATCTCAAAGATTTTACCGGCGCACACCTGCGGTGAAGGTGTTTCTTGTATGGTTTCAATCATAATGAATCTCCTTTTCTCGCTCAGGGAAGTATTCTATCAAGCAAAATCCGGCATACTCAAAAAGCACTACTCCCC
>JAOUFP010000016.1 GCA_029858145.1 Nitrospirota bacterium
GATATTCTGCCCCTGGATCATGCTCGAGGCTGCTCCGCCTCCCATGCCTATCCGGTACGCAGGCCCGCCTATCTTTGTCACCAGCATTCCCTTTGACGGTTCTTTCTTGTCGACATGCCGTGCATCCATCTGGCCCACGCCGCCGGTGAACATTATCGGCTTCAGCCATTCCCTCCGCTCTCCGTCAGGCAGTCTGAGCCCCAGTGATCTCGTAAAGCCCTGAATCACGGGTTCCCCGAACTTGTTGCCGTAGTCCGAAGCCCCGTTGCTCGCCTCGATCTCTATGGTCAGGGGACTTGCAAGGTTGGAAGGATAGGAGAAGGCGGCATCTTCCCACGGCAGTTGGTAGCCGGGGATATGCAGATTGCCGACACAGTAGGCGGCGGTCCCGGCTATGACGAGCGCACCCCTTCCGGTTGCCTGGACATCCCTGATCCTCCCGCCGGTCCCGGTCTCAGCACCAGGGAAAGGCGCCACCCCGCTCGGGAAATTATGGGTTTCCGCGGTAAATATGATGTGATATTCACGTTCGGATTTGGCGAATTTCGACATTGCGCCGGGTTTTTCAGGGGCTATTGTTTCGATATGATATCCCCTGATCGCGCTCGAGTTGTCCTTGAACGCTATGACGCTGTTGTTCTGATTCCTGTCGAGCGTCTGGCGTATGACCTCCATGAGGTTTTCAGAGACCTCTTTGCCGTCGACTATCAGTCTCCCCTTGAAAAACCAGTGGCGGGAGTGTTCACTGTTTGACTGGCTCAGATCAAAGCATTCGACATTCGTCGGGTTCCGGCCGATATCCTTCACAAAAAGGTTGTAGTAATAATCAATGTCCCAGTCATCCAGCCCGAGTCCCATCTCCGCGTTGATTTTTTCGAGCGCAGGCCTGCCTTTTTCAATCAGGGGGATACTGCAGACAGGTTCTGGTTTTATCCCTGTATCGAAGGTCTCAAGCTGCCGCGGATAGATGCATTCCGTCATCCTGTCATGCAGCCCGGAGGCGAATTTTTCGATCTGCTCATTGTTCAGCCCGCCTGCTTCAAGTTTGAACCGTCTCGACCGTTCGATCCGGGTTATCTTCGAGAGGCCGCAGGCATGGCATACTGAGACCGCGTTCGTTGACCACGCGGTGGTAAAATTCATGCGCGGGCCGACCTCAATAAGGCAGTGACGAGTGGCGAGTGACGGGTTATCAGTCAAAAAGCTTTCCAAAGAGAATTTTTCGGGTTCAAAGGTCTCGCTGAGGAGCCAGCGGAGCAGATCCAGTTCTTCCGGGGAAAGCGGCTCTTTCGCCTCAACGTAAAAACAGTATTCTGTTGTTATGTCCTTTATCTCCGGCGATACAGTCTGTTTTGCAACAGTCAGGAGACTCTCTTTTTTGGCATCAGCCACTGCAGGTGTTTTGTATCTGTACAATAATGACAAATGATTCCCCTTTGGTTGTTATTTCTGTTTACTTATGAACGGTTATCCTCTGCCTCACGGGCAGTTCCGCTCTTTCAGGCGATAACCTTTCCCCCGGAAAGAATGCACTTTTCCGTTACAATGCCGTCTTCGGTCTCAATTTCAAAATGGTAATCTTCTATCTCACCGTCACGAAGTATACGCTGGAAGAGATCCTCGAGCCTTTTCTGCATCTCCTCTGTTGAGCCAGTTTTCACCGTAACAAATATTTTGGCCTTCATTATCCTGCTTTTCCGAATACCCTTTTGAAGATATAGTCGATATTCCTGAAATAGTGCTTGAGATCGAAAATATCATTCAGCTCTTTTGGAGAAAGATATTTTTTGATATCCCTGTCTTTCAGCAGAAGCGCCTTAAAATCCTTTCTCGTCTTCCAGCTCAGCATCGCGTTTTTCTGGACCAGCGCGTAGGCGTCCTCCCTGGTCATCCCTTTCTCGGTCAGATTGATGAGCACATTTTGAGAATTGTAGAGACTATAGCTCCTGGCCATATTCTCTTTCATCCGCTCCGGATAGACCTGGAGCCCGGAAAGTATCCCGGTCAGACGGTTGAGCATATAATCCACAAGAATCGTGCTGTCAGGGATGATGACCCGCTCGACAGAAGAATGGGAGATGTCCCTTTCATGCCACAATGCTACATTCTCGAAAGCTGCAACCGCATTTGCCCTCACAACCCGCGCGAGTCCTGAAAGGTTTTCGCAGCCAACAGGATTACGCTTGTGGGGCATGGCAGACGAGCCTTTCTGGCCCTTTGCAAAGGGCTCCTCGGCCTCGAGCACCTCGGTCCGCTGCAGATGCCTTATCTCCACCACTATCTTCTCGATTGAAGCCGCG
The DNA here is from genome assembly GCA_029858145.1 of Nitrospirota bacterium. Taxonomy (GTDB): domain Bacteria; phylum Nitrospirota; class Thermodesulfovibrionia; order Thermodesulfovibrionales; family UBA6898; genus JAOUFP01. Next base: position 2,301 of record JAOUFP010000016.1, read on the forward strand.
ATGATGGCAAGTGTCGAAAGATACTCCGCATGCCTGTCCCTTTGCACGACCTGTGTGGCAATCGGCTCAGGCTTCAGGCCGAGTTTTTTGCAGACCTTCTCCTCTATATCCACCGGGATATTCGAAAAGGTCCCCACCGCTCCGGAGAATTTCCCGATGCTGATCGTCTTTCTCGCCTTCTCCATCCGTTCGAGATTTCTCTTTGCCTCTTCATACCAGAGCGCGAATTTCAATCCGAAGGTCATCGGCTCGGCGTGCACTCCGTGACTCCTGCCGATGCAGACCGTATCTTTGTACAGAAATGCCTTCTCTTTCAAAACGGCAAGAAGGTTTTTGATATCTTTGATTATGATTCCTGCCGCCTCTTTCATGAGCAGGGACTGCGCGGTATCCACGATATCAGACGAGGTGAGCCCCTTGTGAACATAACGGGAATCAGGACCCACATGCTCGGCAACCGAGGTGAGAAACGCGATCACGTCATGCTTGACAACCGCCTCGATTTCATCAATCCGGGCGACATCAAATCCTGCCTTCTCTTTTATCACTTCCAGTGACTTTTTCGGGATCCTTCCAAGGTCTGCCCATGCCTCACAGGCAGCGATCTCGACGTCAAGCCATTTTCTGAACCTGTTTTCCGGCTCCCAGAGCCTTCCCATCTCCTGTCGTGTGTACCGTGCTATCATAATTACCCCTTTGTATTTTTTATTGTCATGCTGCCATCGTCCCGGTGCCGGATCAGTATCCTCCGCCCATAATTGATAACGGCATCTATTTTAACAATATCGGCAATATAATGAAAACTGCTGAGGCCTTTTGTATAACTCCTGCTTCAAAATAATCGGCTTGTTATCAGGGGCATTCATTGCCTGAACACTCCCGGCACACAAGGCATTGGCATGAAGGGCTTCTCATAACTCCCCCTCTCCCCCTCTTAGCTTAAGAGGGGATTAGGGGCTTTAAAGGATACAGATGCATTCATCCCATGGCCTCATACACCGGCAGCGTACCCTCCCGCGAAAAGCTGTAGATATGCTCTCCGGCAACTATGATATGATCAGCCACCCCGATGCTGATGGCGCCGAGCGCCTGTACCAGATGCCTGGTGAGTTTATGGTCCTGGGCAGAAGGCCTGGCATTGCCGCCCGGATGGTTATGGGTGAGGATGACGGACGATGCTTTATGCCTGACCGCTGCCTCAACAACATGCCTCGGATGCACGAGGGCGTCCTTCACCGTGCCCTCGCTTATTAATGCCGGATAGAGCACCCTGAGCTGAGAATCAAGGCAGAGCACATAGAACACTTCCTCGGAACGTCCTGCCATGAGGGGGACAAGATATTCAGCTGCCGACTCAGAATTGTTCAGGGGCTTGCGGGTGTGCTTAACGCGATCGTGAAAATAGCGGCGGGTGACCGGAGAAATCATTGAAAGAAACGCGGCCGTATTTGCGCCGACCCCTTCGACGCCCGCCAGATCCTTTGGATCTGCCTCAAGCACGGCGGAAAGACTTCCGAATCTCAGCATCAGTCTGTGTGCGATCGGGTTTGTATCGTGGCGCGGGATCGCCTGAAATAAAAGCAGTTCAAGGACCTGATGATCCTCAAAATTGTCCAGCCCCTCCCTGAGAAACCGCTCCCTCAAGCGTTCCCTGTGGCCGTTGTGGAGTTGTTGATGGCTTGAAAGCTTATCCAGATGCCGCTCCTCTGGCGTCATAAGAGACACGACTTGCAGGGCACGTATTCTTAAGGGTAATTTCTTCGAGCCGGAAGGCATCTGTATACATTCTTATCTTCCAGGACACCCCCGGCATGCATTCCTCCTTTTAAAAAGTCATTCATATTATTTGATTTTCCGGGCAAAATGCAACAAGACAGCCGCTCTCACAAAGGAAAGCCTGGCATGCCTTATTCTTAAATCTTTCTGGTGGCAATCAAACGATGAGTCAGGAGAAGGCACTGAGCGCGGCTTCTCCTCCGAAGGCGGATAAAATTTCCGATAGACCGACAGACTGCTTATATGAATATCGGGAGGAAAATGCCCCGGAGCAAGGCGAAAATGAGCGCCGATGCCTTCTCCTGACTTTGGAATACATCATTATTATGAATAATGCGGACTAGAGTCCGTATGAAAGCCTTTCTATCAGGAACTCGGGCAATCCGGCATCTCCCATCCTTTTTTGTGTGACCCCGATATCGTATCCTACTCTTACCAGCTCAATCCTGCCGTCATCCACCATCGCGTAACAGGCCCTGGGGTCCCCGTCCCTCGGCTGGCCGATGCTCCCGGCATTGACTATATATCTGCAGCCCGTCTTTTTCCGCATCTCCTGCTTATGTGTGCAGAGCTCGCCTTCCGGCTGCATCTCGATGATAAAAGGTTTATGGCTGTGCCCGATAAAACAGATGTCTGTCTGCATATACTGAAAGCTCATTTTTGCGTCTGACAGTTTTAAAAGATAATGCCACTGTTGGGGTTCATCTGGTGTGGCGTGTACCAGGGTAATGGCCATCTCCCTTATCTCCGCCTTCAGGGGAGAACGCCTGAGAATTTCCCTGTTGCCTGTGGTTAAGACCCCTCTGGTCCACGCAAGAGCAATCCTTGCATTTTCATTGAAAGACGCCGGATCAGTAAGACCCAGCAATCCCCAGTCATGATTTCCTGCGATCATTATCCTGCATTCCGCGCTCAGGAGTTCGACGCATTCATTTGGTTCAGGTCCGTATCCCACTGCATCCCCGAGAAAAAATACGTCCTGAATCTGTCTTTCTTTGATGTCTTTCAGTACAGACCTGAGTGCTTCGGCGTTTGCATGGGCGTCCGAAATTACCGCATATTTACTTTGATTTCCCATGAATATGCGCGATCTTGTCGAGAAGGCCGTTTATGAATGCGACCGATTCCAGGGCAGAATATTTTTTTGCGATTTCCAGCGCCTCATTTATCGTTACCGCGGCCGGGATATCACTTCGATAAATGATTTCATAGACAGCACACCTCAGAATATTCCTGTCCACGGCTGCCATCCTCTCCATCTTCCAGTGTTCGGCAGCCTCCTGAACCACCCTGTCAATTTCCTCAAGGTGTTCTAACGTGCCGCTGACAAGCTCACCGGCAAATTTTTTGAGCTCTTCATTCTTTTTTTGGTCAGGAGAGCGTTCTTCGGTAAATTCCAGGCTGGAACGATCTCCTGCAAATTCATGCTGGAATAACATCTGCAGCGCATATTCACGTGCTTTGCGGCGGTTCATGCGTTTGTGACGCGTGATGAATGATGGGTGATGAGTGTCCCTTTTTGTTCAGTTCGTTTACTCATTACGCGTTACGCACCACTCATAACTTCTTGAAGATTTGGGCCATTTCCATGGCTGTCACTGCAGCATCGAACCCCTTGTTCCCGCTCTTGGTGCCGGCCCTCTCGACAGCCTGTTCAATAGTATCTGTCGTCAGCACCCCAAAGGCTATCGGCACCCCGGTCTCCATCGAGGCGGTCGCGACCCCCTTTGAAACTTCAGATGCCACATAATCAAAATGAGGTGTCGCACCCCTGATGACCGTGCCAAGGCAGATAAGCGCATCATAAGAACCCTTGGCGGCAATTTTTTTTGCCGTCAGAGGGATTTCAAAGGCGCCGGGGACCTTGATCACATCAATATCTTCCTCTTTCGCACCGTGCCGCAGCAATGCGTCAACAGCACCTTCAAGGAGCTTTCCTGTTATAAAGTCATTGAACCTGCTGACGATAATCGCAAATTTGAGTCCCTTTGCCTGAAGTTCACCCTGAATAACTTTCATTTTTACCCCCTCGTTCTTGCTCATACCTTATCAAGCATATGCCCAAGCTTCTTTTTCTTTGTCTTCAGATATACCAGATTTTTTTCATGCGGATTTATCTCCATCGGAACCCTCTCAACGACCTTCAGTCCGTAGCCCTCGAGACCGACAATCTTTTTGGGATTATTCGTCATCAGCCGCATCTTTCGCACCCCGAGATCGACCAGCATCTGCGCGCCGATGCCATAGTCTCTCAAGTCTGCCTTAAAACCGAGTTTGATGTTGGCTTCGACCGTGTCAAGCCCTTTATCCTGCAGCTCGTAGGCCTTCAATTTATTCACGAGTCCTATGCCGCGGCCTTCCTGACGCATGTACAAGATGACCCCTTTGCCGTTCTCTTCTATCATCTCCATGGCTTTGTGCAGCTGATCACCGCAATCGCATCTCCTGGAGCTGAAGACATCGCCGGTCAGGCATTCTGAATGCACTCTTACCAGGACCTCGTCGTCCTGCTTTATCTCGCCTTTAACCAGAGCAATGTGGATATTGCTGTCCGCATCGTTCGAATACGCGATAGCAGTAAATTCTCCGCCATAATTCGTGGGCAATTTGGTCGTTGAAACCCGGTGGACAAACCGTTCAGTCCTGATCCGGTACTGTATGAGGTCCTTGATGGTGACTATCTTCATGTCATGCGCTTTGGCAAATTCCAAAAGCTCGGGTACCCTGGCCATTGTCCCGTCATCGTTCATGATCTCGCAGATGACGCCCGCCTGGTAGAGCCCTGAGAGTCTCGCAAGGTCCACCGAACCCTCTGTCTGGCCCGCCCTCTGCAGGACACCACCCGGCTTTGCCCTGAGCGGAAATACATGCCCCGGCCTCGCGATATCTTCCGCCTTTGTTGCGGGATTGATCGCGGTCAGGATCGTAGTGGCCCTGTCAGCAGCAGAGATGCCGGTGGTGACGCCCTTTTTCGCTTCGATCGAAACAGTGAATGCGGTGCCGAAGGAAGAGGTATTGTCATCGGTCATCATCGGCAGTTTGAGTTCCCCGGTCCTCTCCGGTGTCAGGGAAAGGCAGATGAGTCCCCTGCCGTATTTTGCCATAAAATTGATCGCTTCAGGCGTGACTTTCTCAGCCGCCATGCAGAGATCGCCTTCGTTTTCACGGTCCTCGTCATCAACGAGAATAACCATCCTGCCTTTCGCGATATCCTCGATCGCTTCATCTATCGTATTGAATTTGTTTTTCTGCATCTTGATCAACTCCTTAGCAAAACTGATTTATATGCGAAAACCCGCCTCATGAGGCAAACCCTTCGCGAAGAAGGGTGTCCATAAAACCGGTGTCCTTTCCTTTGCTCAAAAATTTTGAAACATATTTGCCCAAGATATCAACTTCAATATTCACCGCGTCCCCTGCGCCTTTAAACCCGATGGTTGTCAGGCTTGCGGTATGGGGAATAATGACAATCGAGAATCCGTCCCTGAACACGTCGACCACCGTAAGGCTTATGCCGTCGACCGCAACAGACCCCTTTTCAACAAGAAAATCGGCGATGCGGCCCTCGGTCCCGATGACGATCTTGTAAACTTCTCCTGTCAGGGACTTTGATTTTATCTTTCCGACGCCGTCGATATGTCCTGTCACAAAATGGCCCCCGAGCTTCGCGTCCAGACGCAGGGCTGGCTCCAGATTGACCTGGTCCTTTATCTTCAGTTGTCCCATATTGGTCGACTGCAGCGTTTCGTCCGAAAGATCAAACGAAAGGATATTTCCCTTTTTCTCTACGACCGTCAGACAGGTGCCGTTAACCGAGATGCTGTCGCCCAGCGCGGCATCATGCGCGAGAGTCTTTGCCTGCAGCGCAAGGCGGGCGCCGTTCTCCTTCCTGACCAGGGAGACTATCTCTCCCATCTCCACAATCAGACCGGTAAACAATCAGTACTCCTCTTCCATGACAAAATCAAACCGCTTCTGATAATATCCCCAGAAATCCACGGTCTCGGACCAGGTCGCCCTGACCTTGACCATTTTGTTTTCAATGCGCACTTCAAGGTCGTTTTCGACGAGGGGCACGTTCAATTCAGCCGCGTTCGCCATAATATTTTTCCTGATAGTATCTACATTCCCGACATCGGTCTTCAGAAAATCCCTCGTGTGAGAGCCGAGCGTAAGATAGCGGTAATAGGGCTTGCCAAAAGATATCCCGACAAAAACGATGGCCACGAGGATAAATATGCCCACAAGACCCTTCACGAAACCCTTCTCTCCGATCTTTTTCATCATTGTATTAGCCTCCCTATGCGGTTAAAACGGACCCAGGTATTGTCGCTGTCCCACGACCAGTAGATGATAATCGCCTTTCCTTTTATCCTGGGAAGATCGACAAACCCCCAGAATCTGCTGTCGTAGCTCTGGTCCCTGTTGTCACCCATAACAAAAACACTTTCCTTCGGTACAGTGACAGGTCCGAAATTGTCCCTCTTGTCCATCCCGGAAGGCTTGATAAAGCTGTCGACATGCTGTGCATATGACTCAACAAGCTTCCGGCCGTTTACAAAGAGGGTCTTGTCTTTTGATTCGATGACATCCCCCTCTATACCGATTACCCTCTTTATAAAATCCCGGGTAGGGTCTTCCGGGTATTTGAAGACTATGATGTCTCCCCTTTGCGGTTTTCTCAGTCCCGGCATCCTGAAAAGATGGATATTGGTGAAAGGCACATCAACCGGCGTCCCCAAAAGAAATTTGTTCACCAGGATATGGTCTCCTATCTGGAGCGTGGGGATCATCGAACCGGAAGGGATCTTGAAGGCCTGTATGACGAATGTGCGGATGACAAGTGCTATGGCAAAGGCAACAACAATCGCCTCGATCGTCTCTCTTATATTCGATTTTTTCTGTTTTTTCATTTTAATTTCAGAACCGCGAGAAAGGCCTCCTGAGGAATTTCGACCCTTCCCACCTGCTTCATTCTTTTTTTGCCCTCCTTCTGTTTTTCCAGCAGTTTACGCTTCCGGGTGATATCACCGCCGTAACACTTGGCCAGAACATCCTTGCGTATGGCCTTTACCGACTCCCGGGCGATGATCTTGCCGCCGATTGCGGCCTGGATAGCAACCTCATACATCTGCCTGGGGATGATCTCCCGCAACTTTTCAGTCAGCTGTCTGCCCTTATAATACGCCTTGTCCTTGTGAACTATCAAGGAAAGTGCGTCTACAACCTCTCCGTTCAGGAGTATGTTCAGCTTCTCCAGGGTCGATTTCCGGTATCCGAGAAATTCGTAGTCCATGGAGGCATAACCCTTTGAAAGTGATTTCAGCCTGTCATAAAAATCCCAGAGTATCTCGTTCAGGGGCAGTTCGTATTCGACCTTTATCCTGTCTTTCCCGATGAAATGAAAGCTCTTCTGCGCGCCTCTTTTTTCCTGGCAGAGATCCAGAATAGGACCTATGAAATCCTTCGGGACAAAAATGGTCGCAACGACAAAGGGTTCTTCGATCATTTCGTATTTTTCAGGCAGCGAAGCGGGGTTTTCTATGAATATGACCCCGCCGTCAGTCTTTGTCACCCGGTAAACAACTGTAGGGGCGGTGCTTAAAAGTGAAAGACCGAACTCACGCTCAAGTCTTTCCTGTATGATCTCCATATGCAGCAGACCGAGGAATCCGCACCTGAAGCCGAACCCGAGCGCGAGAGACGTCTCAGGTTCATAGTTAAAAGAGGAATCATTCAGCCTCAGCTTGTTCAGCGCGTCCCTGAGATTCTCGTATTGATGCGAGGCCGTGGGATAAAACCCGCAAAAGACCAGCGGCTTTATATCTTTATACCCTGGACAGGGTTCAGTCACGGGATGCGCGGCATCGACAATAGTGTCGCCGATCTTCGTGTCGGTCACGCTTTTTATCCCGGCAAAGATGTAGCCAACTTCTCCTGCCGAAAGTTCGTCAACAGGCCCCATCTTCGGGGAAAACACCCCCACCTGGGAAACTTCAAATACATTGTCCGTCGCGAGAAGCCTGATCTTCTGTCCGGCCTTCACCTTCCCGTCAAAAACTCTCACCAGGACAATCACCCCCTGATAGTTATCAAACCATGAATCAAAGAGCAACGCCTTCAGGGGCTTTTTATCATCACCGGAGGGCGGCGGCACCTTCTTTACGATAGCATCGAGAATCTCCTTTGTCCCTATGCCCTCCTTTGCGCTTGCGTGCACGGCCTCGGAACAGTCGATGCCTATGGCGTCTTCTATCTGCTCCTTTACCTTTTCCGGATCGGCGCTCGGGAGGTCTATCTTGTTGATGACAGGGATGATCTCGAGATCATGCTCAACCGCAAGATAGGCGTTTGCGAGTGTCTGCGCCTCAACCCCCTGCGTCGCGTCAACGACGAGCAGCGCTCCTTCGCAGGAGGCAAGGCTCCGGGAGACTTCATAGGAAAAATCAACGTGCCCCGGCGTATCTATCAGATTGAGAATATATTCGTTGCCGTCATCAGCCCTGTAGAGAAGCCTGACCGCATGGGCCTTTATGGTAATACCTCTTTCCCGCTCAAGGTCCATCGAATCAAGGACCTGCGCGGTCATCTCCCTCGCGCTAAGAGCTCCCGTATATTCAAGCAGCCTGTCGGCGAGCGTTGATTTCCCGTGGTCTATGTGCGCTATGATCGAAAAATTACGAATCTTCTTTGACATTTAAAATCTTGGCTGGGTATTTTTTTCTATTTTCATAAATACAAGACTGGCGGCTCCGACTGTTCCCGCCTCATCTCCAAGGGAGGAAGGGATAATCTTCACTGAATCAAACAGATCTTTAAAAGCCCTTCTCGAAGCCTCTCTTATCGCCTCCTGCACATATATGTTCCAGGCGCCGATAAGGCCTCCGGCAAGGATGATCGCTTCCGGACTCAATACATTTATCATATTCGCGATACCTACTCCGAGGGCCTTCCCGGCCTCCCGCAGGATCTCCCGCGAAAGGGTGTCTCCCTCAAGGGCTGCCTTGTAGATATCCTCAGGTGTTATTTTGTAAATACTCCCCTTGCAGCATTCTTTCAGAATGCTCTCGGTCCCTTTCTCCAGCATCGCAACGGCTCTGGCGATCATCGCCCGGGCAGACGCATAATTCTCAAGGCAGCCTATATTTCCGCAAGGGCATTTATCCGCTTCCGCGTTTATACTCATATGTCCAGCCTCCGCGGCAACATCGAGCAACTCTCCCTTGTGGATGATACCCCCTCCGATGCCTGTCCCCAGCGTCAGGAGCACAAAGCTTTCGAAGTTTTTCCCTGCTCCGCTCACCTTTTCCCCGAGTGCAGCGGCATTGGCATCGTTTTCCAGAAAAACAGGGACATTGAATTTCCGCTGTATCCCGTGGACGAGATCTATCCCTTCCACTGCGCGCAGATTGGGAGAACTGAAAACCCTGCCGTTTTTTCTGTCGATAATCCCGGCTACCCCCAACCCTATCCCTGCAATCTCTCCGTGTTTAACCTCTTCTATGGATTCCACAAGAGAGTCGAATACCTGTTCGGAAGAAGATCTCTTTATCTTCCTGACGATCTCTCCCTCCGCGGAAACGAGAGCAACCCTGAGATTGGTCCCTCCGAGATCTATTCCTATTGCATATTTCTTTGACATTATCATTCGAGGATTCTTATTGAAGTCTCACATTTTATCACAAACTATTGTAGGGAGTAAAGAATACCCGCCCGAACTTTTACTTGACGTTTCGGTCAATAAAAAAATAGAATAATTAATATGGCACAGAATAAGACATTGTTCGAACTGCAGTCTGAAGTCTGCAAGACGCTCGCAAGCCCCAAGAGACTGGAAATACTCAACGCCCTCAAGGAAGGCGAAAAAACGGTCAGTGAACTGGTTGAAATCCTCGGCGTGCCGAAGGCCAATGTCTCCCAGCATCTTGCCGTTATGAGACATAAGGGTATACTCGACTCACGCAGGGAAGGCGTAAACATCTACTACCGCGTTGCCAACCCGAAGGTCATAAAGGCCTGCGTATTAATGCGCGAGGTCCTTACCGAGCAGATGCAGGAAAAGTCCAAATTGATTGATATCGTCTCCAAGGAATAATTTTTTCAAAGGCGTTCCGGATGCATCCGGCGGCCCTTCCAAATGATGGCGTGGCAGAGTTTCTTTCCCATTCCTGCCTCCGGCAGGCGAAAAAGAAGGGAATCCAGGCCGATAAAAGTTTTTTCTCTCTTCAGATGCTCAAAGCCTTTGCCCTGCACTTCGGGCATATTCCCTTCACTTTTTTGAAGATAAGTACTTATAATACAAAGGATGTTTTACAAAACGACAGGTTACGACCATGCTCGTAGGGTATAATACCAATGTACCTTACAAGGGTACCATATACCATGTCCAGACAGAAGACAGCGGACTGAAAAATCCCGTTATCATAACGCTGTTGTACCTCAAGGGAACTATATTGGCCTCAAAGAAGTCCAGCTATGCGCATCTTGCCTCCAGCCCTGACTATAAGGAGAAAGCAAGAGAAATCATGAAGGAACAGCACAAGGCCATGATAAAGGAGCTAATTGCGGGCAAGCATACCCCTGCCGGAGGGGAGCCTCCAGCCCCTGCGCAGATTCAAAACAGTGCAGAGCAGCAGACTGAACCGAAAAGCCAGATCGTAAAAAGTCTTGATGATATACTCCTTGACTACATCATCAAGAAGAATGAATGAGAGGGTTATTTCCCGATGATCCATTTTCAGAATGTTACAAAGGATTTTGACAACCAGACTGCATTAAAGGATATCAGTTTTTCAGTCGATAAGGGCCAGATGGTCTTTCTGACCGGACCAAGCGGTTCCGGCAAGACTACGCTTCTGAAGTTGATCTACCTTGCCGAAAGGCCCGACAACGGCGAAATCATCATCGACGGATATGATACTTCCCAGATAAAAGATTCCGGCATACCTTTGGTCAGGCGCAGCATCGGGATCGTTTTCCAGGATTTCAGACTCCTCGAAAACAGGACCGTGTTCGAAAATATCTCGATAGCCCTGCGCATCAGGGGAATAGGCGAAAAGGAGACAAAGACAAGGACCTATGATGTGCTCAAGAACGTAAACCTCCGGCATAAAGCGGACAGCTACCCGAAAAGGCTTTCCGGCGGGGAGCAGCAGAGGGTGGTTATCGCGAGAGCGATCGTTCCGGAACCCGTGATTCTGCTCGCTGACGAACCGACCGGGAATCTCGATCCGGATACAGCGGAAGGGGTAATGAATACTTTTAAGAACGTTCATGCAAAAGGCACCACGATACTTATCGCCACGCACAACAGGGAACTTTACCGGAATACAGGCAATAAAGTGTTGCGGCTGGACTCAGGCAATCTCATTGGGGAGGAATTTGGCAGATGATCGCACCATATGCGCTGAAACTTGCAGTCCAGAGTCTGCTGAAGGAAAAATGGATAAATCTTCTTTCGGTCATGACCATAGGGGCCGGACTTCTCATTATCAGTGTCAGCTTTTTCGCCCTTTACAACATCGACATCGCGACAAAGAAATTGCCGAAAAAATTCTCGATGAACGTCTATCTCGACAACAATCTGCAGCAAGACAGGCTTGACTCCATCATGGATGCCATCAGGAAAAACAGGGCTGTGCTGTCTGTCAGATATATTTCAAAAGACGAGGCGATGAAGGAGCTGAAATCGTACCTCAAGAATTCAGATTATATCCTCGAGGGGCTTGAGGAAAATCCCCTGCCGGACTCTCTGGAAATAAAGCTGAGAAAAGATGCTACCGGACGGGAAACAGCACAGCAGCTTGCCAGGGAGGCCCTCAAAATAAAAGGGGTAGCAGAGGTAGACTATGGAGAAAATTTCCTTACTACCCTTACTGCCATAAAAAAAGGCTTTAATGCGATAGGGCTGGTTTTTGCGGTAATCCTTTCGACCGGCATCATTTTCGTCTGCTACAGTACGGTCAAAATACTCTTCTACCGGAGGACCGAGGAGATTGAAACATTTAAGCTTCTCGGCGCCACAAAAGGCTTCATCAGGACCCCTTTCCTGATCGAGGGAGCTTTTATCGGCGCTTGCGGAGGGTTGCTCAGTCTCGCGGGATGTTTTTCCCTTTACTATACCGTCCTCCTTCGTCTCAGCGTCACGATGCCGGTATTCAAGGCAGTACTCTTCCCTGCAAATCTTTTTCTCCCCCTGCCGGTCATCGGAATGCTGCTTGGGTTAGCCGGCGCAACGATAGCGCTGGGAAGGATAAGGTACTGATGTTTGTAGTCCTCGTGTTTGTCCTTCTCCTGTTTTTTCCTTCTGTTTCGAACACAACAGCCCCTGAAGAAGAATTCAAAAAAATACAGGAGCAGATTCAGGAGCAGAAAAGAAAGCTGTCCGAAACCCTGCTGCGCGAATCGTCGGTTTTAAACGAACTCGACAGCGTCAGCCTGAAACTGAGCATAGCCGAAGCAGAGCTGAGAAAACAAAGAAGGATCCTGAGGCAGACCGAATCGGAAATAGATGAGGTCAACAAGGAAATCGCGAAAACCAGGGAAAGTCTCGACAGGCAGAAAGAGTGGCTCGCGAGAAAACTCAGGATCATGCAAAGATACGGTTACGCGGGAGATATGGTGATGATCCTCATGAGCGCTGAAGACATTCCACGGATGATGCGGGTCTGGAAATACCTGGAAAGTCTGACGCGTTACGAGCATGCTGTCCTCAGCAGCTACCGCGCCAATCTCAGGGCCCTTGATGAAAAATCGGAGAGACTCCGGGTGCTCATGGCAGAACTCGAAAAAAATGCGGAAAAGGTAAAAACAAGAGAAGGGGAGATGGCGGAGAAGAAAGAGAAAAGGAAATGCT
>JAOUFP010000349.1 GCA_029858145.1 Nitrospirota bacterium
TTTTGCTTGCATTGCTTATATTTTTCACTATTAATTTATAAGCAGTAATTAAATTCCTGTTCTCTTGACCGGGCGGTGGGCTGCGGTAACATAAAAAAATATCGTACACGAAAAAGGAGGAATTATCATGTCTTATGATGCAACAAAATTAGCGGACTGGCAGATTTCCGAAGAAGCGGAAAAGAATATGCCCACCCCGGAAGACTGGCGTGACCGGCTGGGACTGGAAAAGGACGAGATGCTTCCCATGGGACGGCTCGCCAAGATCGACTTTCTCAAAGTCATCGACCGTCTCAAAGACAGACCTGACGGCAAGTACATCGAGGTGACCGCCATCACCCCCACTCCTCTGGGCGAAGGCAAAAGCACCACCTCGTGCGGCTTGATGGAAGGCCTCGGCAAGCGTGGCGTAAACGTGGGCGGTGCCCTGCGCCAGCCATCAGGCGGGCCCACGATGAACGTTAAGGGCACTGCTGCAGGCGGAGGCAACTCCCTGCTGATCCCCATGACCGAGTTTTCTCTCGGACTCACCGGGGACATCAACGACATCATGAACGCCCACAACCTTGCTATGGTTGCACTTACCGCCCGGATGCAGCACGAGCGCAATTACAACGATGAGCAATTGGAGCGCCTCACCAAAATGAGACGCCTTGATATAGACCCCACCCGCGTGGAGATGGGGTGGATCATGGACTTCTGCGCACAGAGCCTCCGTAATATTATTATCGGCATCGGCGGGCGGCAGGACGGCTTCATGATGCAGTCGAAGTTCGGCATCGCTGTTGGATCAGAGTGCATGGCCATTCTGTCGGTAGCCAATGACCTGGCGGACCTGAAGAAGCGCCTGAACAATATCACTGTCGCATTCGACAAGAGCGGAAAACCTGTCACCACGGGCGATCTGGAAGTCGGTAACGCCATGGCCGCTTTTATGCGAAATACCATTAACCCCACTCTCATGTGCACGGCGGAATACAACCCGTGCTTCGTCCATGCCGGCCCCTTTGCCAACATAGCCGTCGGTCAGTCTTCCATCATAGCCGACCGGGTCGGCCTGAAACTGTTCGACTACCATGTGACTGAATCCGGCTTTGCCGCAGACATCGGTTTCGAAAAATTCTGGAACGTCAAATGCCGCATCAGCGGCCTGAAGCCGCATGTTTCGGTGCTCACCACTACTGTCCGTGCCCTGAAGATGCACGGCGGCGGTCCGAAGGTAGTTGCCGGCAAGGCCTTGTCTGACGAGTATACAAAGGAAAATCTGGCACTGGTCGAAAAAGGCTGCGCCAACATGGTCCACATGATAAACGTCATCAGAAAATCCGGCATAAACCCGGTTGTCTGCGTCAACCGTTTTTACACTGACACTGATGCTGAAGTGGCTGTCGTGAAGAGGGCCGCTGAAGCGGCCGGCGCCAGGTGCGCCGAGTCCCAGCACTGGCTCAAAGGTGGAGATGGAGCGCTTGAACTGGCCGACGCGGTCATTGATGCCTGCAACGACACGAATGAATTCAAGTTCCTCTACCCGCTTGAGATGAAGCTCCGCGACCGTGTAGCGCTCATCGCCAAAGAAGTGTACGGCGCCGACGGCGTCACCTGGCTGCCGGAAGCAGAAGCAAAAGCCAAAATGCTTGAAGATGATCCCCAGTACGCGGACTTTGCGACCATGATGGTCAAAACACACCTGAGCCTCTCGCACGAACCTGCGGTAAAGGGTGTACCTAAGGGCTGGACCCTGCCGATCAGGGACGTCCTGATTTACTCCGGCGCCAAATTCCTCTGTCCATGTGCCGGGACAATCAGCCTCATGCCCGGAACGAGTTCCAATCCGGCATTCAGGCGGATCGACGTGGATACCGCGACCGGAAAGGTGAGCGGGTTGTTCTAAAAGATAGTATCCAGGGCAGGGTCACCCCCCTGCCCTTTTTGTTTTCTTTTCCCTGAAACCCGTGATAAAATCATTCATGAAAAATGTCGGATTCATATATGACGATATCTTTCTTCTCCATGAAATGCCTTCCGGACACCCGGAATCCAAAGATCGTCTCATCGCGATAAACAATTCTCTCAAACAGTCGGATATGTGGAGTAAACTTATTCATACAAAGCCCCGCAAGACCGGCCCGCAGGACATCCTCGCTGTCCATACCAACGCCTATTTTGAAAAGGTCATGAAGTTTACGGGCTATTATGATGCTGATACCTATATTTCAGAAAACTCAGTGGAGGCAGCTCTCTATGCCGCTGGCGCGGTAATAGAAGCAATAGATGGATGCAAGTCCGGAAATCTCGAAAGGGCTTTTTGCGCTGTCAGGCCCCCGGGTCATCACGCGGAGGCAAACAGGGCCATGGGGTTCTGCATATTCAACAATATCGCTGTCGGCGCGCGGCATGCCCAGAAGTCGGGATACGAAAAGGTCTTCATTATTGACTTTGATGTCCACCACGGCAACGGCACACAGCATATCTTTGAAGAAGATCCAACGGTTTTTTATTTCAGCACGCATCAGTATCCGCACTATCCCGGCACCGGCAATGATTCTGAACGGGGCACAGGAAAAGGTGATGGATATACCTGCAACATCCCGATGCATTATGGCGCGGGGGACAAGGATTTCTTTGTGGTTTTTCAGGATATCCTTCCCGGTCTTGTCAATAAATTCGATCCGGACATCATGCTGGTCTCTGCCGGGTATGACCTGCACGCCAGAGACCCTCTTGCCGGGCTCAGGGTGACAAACGAAGGGATAAGAAACATCGTAAGAGGGATATTGTCCTCAAAGAAAAACATCCCCCACATCTTCAGTCTTGAAGGCGGGTACAATCTGACTTCACTGTCCGAGTCAGTGCTTATAACTCTGGAAGAACTGCTTTATTACGAATAATCAGCAGACAGCAGCAGCCTATTTTGCCTGTTTAACCCCATTGTCATGAAGATGAATATCGGACTGCTCTCCGTTTTCACTTTCCAGCGTCTTCTCCAAAGCCTCAATTTTCCTTTTCACAGCCTTTATCCTGTTTTCGTATTCCTCTGTCAGAAGATCTGCCTCATCATGAGTGGCAACAACATGAGGGGTCACCATGAGAATCAGTTCCCTTCGTTCGGATGTGTCCGTGGTCGAACCAAAGAGGTATCCAAACACCGGTATCTCGCTCAGAAAAGGGATGCCAATCCGGTCTTTTTTCTTGTTTTCGCTGATTATCCCCCCGATTATGAGGGTATGCCTATCCTGCACAATCGCAGTGGTGACAGCCTTCCGGGTGATGAACCCCTGATAGTCCTGTCCCGCGACCTTAACGTTTTCTCCTAATTCACTCACTTCCTGGCTTATCTTCAGGGTCACCTGTTTCTTCTCATTGACATGCGGGGTAACCGAAAGAATTACACCTGCAGACTTGAACTGCACCTGCGAATAGATATTTTGGGTCGCATCCTGGGGTTGGGATATCGAGGTCGCCACGGGCACTTCATTGGCTATC
>JAOUFP010000350.1 GCA_029858145.1 Nitrospirota bacterium
ACCACCGTCCTGAGCAGACCGAAGGCCAGAATAGCGATGGTGAGTCCGAGGATGGTGAGAAAGGTGCGCAGCTTGTGGCGCAGGGCGTTTCTATAGAGAAGCTTGAGTATATGCATTGAGATACCCCTTGTCGAGGTTCCTGATGATATGCGCCTTCTCAGCTGCCCTGGGGTCGTGCGTCACCATGATGATGGTCTTTCCCAGCTGGGTGTTCAGCCGCTCCATCAGGTCGAGGATTTCTGCTGCGGAGACACGGTCAAGGTCCCCTGTCGGCTCGTCCGCGACGAGGATCGTCGGGTCAGTAACGACCGCCCGCGCGATTGCCACCCGTTGCTGCTGGCCGCCAGAGAGCTGCGAGGGATAATGATCGCTTCGGTCGGTAAGACTCACCATCTCAAGGGCAAGTTCCACGTGCTGTCTTCGCTCCTTTTTTGGAAGGCTCGAAAGGAGCAGGGGGAGTTCTATGTTTTCGTAAGCCGTCAGCACAGGTATCAGGTTGTAGAACTGGAAGATAAAACCTACGTGCAGCCCCCTCCAGTGTGCGAGTTCTGTTTCGGAAAGGGCGGTGATGTCAACGCCGCCGATGGTGATGACACCGCAGTCTGCCTTGTCTATCCCGGCGATCAGATTGAGAAGGGTGCTCTTCCCCGAGCCGGAAGGCCCCATCAACGCGAGGAAGTCTCCTTCGAGGATCTCAAGATTGATGTCCATGAGGACAGGGATCGTCTGGCTGCCCCGCTGATAGGTCTTGCAGACGTCCCTGAGATTGACAAGAGGTTTTTTTTCTTCCATCTAGCTCCCCGCGATCTTTACCCTGGCGCTGTTTTTGATCTTCCCGGCAGGGTTCAATATGATTCTGTCACCTGGCTTTACGCCGTCAAGTATCTCGGTCATGTCCCCGAACTGCCTGCCCGTGGAGACCGGTGTTTCAATGGCGGTATTGTCATTTATGAGAAAGACGTATTTCCGGTTGCTGTGCGTCACGATGGCAGAGGAGCTGACCGCCACACGGGGTTTCAGTTCTTCCGGCTTCAGAGTCCTTTCGAGAAAGGCCACTTTGGCGCTCATTTCAGGGAGGATACGCTTGTCTTTGTCGAGAAATTTTACCTTTACCATCACCGATGCCTTGGTACGGTCTGCTGTCGGGACGATCATATGCACCGCTCCTTGCAAACGGAGGTCGGGGAACGCGTCCAGCTGTATTTCACAGGGCGCTCCGGTCTTCACCTGTTTAAGATTCGATTCAGAAACATCCGCTTCCACCAGGAGAGAGTCCATATCAGCTATCGTAACGACCGCTGCCTTTGCCTGTGCTGCCGCTCCTATCGGGGTGACGATGTCGCCGATGTCCGCGTCTTTCGTAAGCACCACCGCATCGAACGGGGCGCGTATGAAGGTGTAACCGTAAGCCACCTCGGCCCCGTGAAACGCCGCAGCGGATGCCCTGACCGCTGCTTCAGCACCTGCGACGGCGGCGAGGGCTTTTTTATACCGTGCATCTGAAGAATCGTATTCGAGCCTTGATATGTAGTCTTTTGAAAGGAGCTCCTTTTGACGGTCCAGGTTGATCTTGGCATCGTGGAGTTCTGCTTTTGCCCTTTCGAGTTCGGCTCGCGAGGCCTCCAGATTGGCAGAGGCCTGCTGCCGGGCCGCTGCGGTGTCTTCATTTTCGAGCCGCGCGATTACATCGCCTTTGCGTACCACATCCCCTTCCTCAACTGATATCGCGACAAGACGTCCGGTCACTTTTGACGCGACCGCGGCCTTCCTCTGAGCGACAACATAACCGCTCGCGTTCAGGAGTGTAAGGGACTGAGCGGGATATATTTCTCCGACAGTTGTTGCTTCAACCTCGACGGCAGGGATGAGAATATCGCGGAAAAATACCACTCCAAGAATGAGTATGACGAGCATCGCCGCGACGACAAAGACAGTTTTTTTACGTTTTCTGCCCGAAAAGGTCGCTTGGGATTTATCGATCTTCAGTTTTGTAAGGTCCTCGTTTGCCATTTCTGCTCCCCGTGAAAATGGTATAAACTCAATTATAGCAGAGTTGGCAACGGGAGATGTTTTTGCGGTTTAATCCGGCAAATGCGGTTATCAGACAGTCATGACAGCCATATACGCATAAAAACCTTTCATAATGCAGAATTTGCCTACCGTTGAAATCAGTCTGTTTGTCTAAGATAGTGAAGTTTCTTCAGATAGCAGATGTCTTACAAAGGTGCTGCGATGAAAGCTTTTTCCGCGCACATGCCTGTCTCCTGAGCCAGTCAATAACACTTTTCGGTTTACCCGGAGATGTCTTTCAGGAAGCCGAAATCTTACCGTTGCTCAGTAGCATCCTGAAGTCGGCGAGTCTCAGCGCATGAGTCTGATCATGGGTCGTCATCACAATGACAGATTTGTTGTCCTGCTTCAGTTGATGAATTATGTTTTCAATGATTTCCGTATTTTTTCTGTCGATTGATGCGGTTGGCTCGTCAAGGAAGAGGATATCGGGTTCGATCACCAGAGCCCTGGCGATGCCGGCCCGCTGAGCTTCACCGCTCGAAAGCGTACGTGCGGTCTGGTCTTTCTTATGGATTAGTCCGACAAATTCGAGTACTCTTTCCACACGGTCGGCTGTTTCTTTTCCCTTCATTCCTCTTATTCGCAGTCCGTATGAAATATTCTTAAAGACCGTTGTATTAAAGAGGCCGATTTTCGGCAGCACAAGGGTTATCCTGCGCTGCAATGCAATATTCCCGGGCACAGTGCCTTTTTCATTGAGATAGATGATTTCTCCCCGGTCGGGAGCTTCCAGGAGGGCGCATATCCTGAGGAAGGTGGATTTTCCGCTGCCGTTTGCCCCAGTCAGGACATAGGTTCCGGGCTGTTCAAAAGAAAAGGAGCAGTCTTTCAGCACCTCATTTCCGTTATAGGCCTTCCTTACATGGGATACGCGCAGACCCAGCTTCATCTGCCGGTCACCATGCCCTTTCTCTGGACTGAATGAAGCGCTGCGTTGATCAGAAGAGAGATTGAAAGCAATATTATTCCCAGCGCGAGCGCCAGTTCAAAATTCCCCTTGTCGGTTTCGAGGGCGATAGTGGTGGTCATCACCCGCGTGTATCCGGCTATATTGCCGCCCACGATGAGTATCGCCCCGACTTCTGCCATGACACGCCCGAACGCGGCCATAACTGCCGACATTATGCCGTAGCGTGCCTCGCTGATAACGTTCAGCGAAATCTGAAAGGGCGTTGCTCCGAGAGTCATCGATGCCTGCCTGATGATGGGATCCACGCTTACAATGGCCGAATGGCTCAGGGATGTCACAATCGGGAACGCGAGAATTGTCTGCGCGATTATCATGGCAGCGGGAGTATAGAGCAGGGCGAGAAAACCGAGCGGTCCGCTTCTTGACAACAGCAGATAAACGAAAAGCCCCACGACCACGG
>JAOUFP010000351.1 GCA_029858145.1 Nitrospirota bacterium
GCGGATAAATTTCCGCCTCACTACAACCCCGAATGATCGGGATCTCCGTTTCACTCCGACAGGCACGATAATCAGGATTTATGCAATCACGACAACACGAAAGGTTGAAATCGCGAAAAAAAACTGATACCTGATACCTGACTCCTGATGAGGACTTTTAAAAAAGATGAAATATTGCAATCAATGCGGTTCAAAGCTGGCCTATCGCATTCCTGAGGACGACGATCGGGCACGTTTTATCTGCGATGCCTGTCAGACCATCCATTATCAAAACCCCAAGTTGGTGGTGGGCTGTATCCCCGTATGGAAAGACTGCATTTTGTTGTGTCGACGTTCCATCGAACCGCGTTACGGCAAATGGACGATTCCCGCAGGATATTTTGAGCAGGGCGAGACGGTTGAAACAGGGGCAAAACGGGAACTCCATGAGGAGGCCGGAGCGACCGTCGAATTTCTCGAACCCTATGCCCTCTATAATATTCCTCTTATCAGCCAGGTCTATCTGATATTTCGGGGTCCGTTGAAGGACGATAATTTTAGGGCAGGGCACGAGAGCCTGGAGGTCATGCTGTTCAAGGAACATGAGATTCCCTGGGATGATCTGGCGTTTACCGTGGTAAGGAAAGTCCTTCGCCGATATTACAAGGATTTTTTAAAAGATGTCTTTCCATTTTACATGGATGATATCCTGCCGGATGGAATTAAGGCATAAGTCGACGGGTTTTTTGTACGTGTTCAGGGGGAGACACACCCCCTGAACACATAAGGTTTTTGACCCCGGTTTAAATTTCTTGGAGAAAAGGAGCCTGCCAGATTAAATTTTTATCCCGTTAAACCATTTTTTCTTTTTTTATTTAACTGGGGCATGATAATGACAGCGAGGCGTATTTAACAAAGGCAGGGCGAATTTAACCCGGGACACCTGACATCTGACACCTTAACCCGCCGGAGGGGTTAAGGCACTTTCAGCATGAACGTCTCCAAAGACACAAAATGTAACCCATACACCCGGTGAGCCTCCTGCAACGCCGAAAGGGATAACTTGATGAATCGCCGATATATCCGCTGGATTGTTCTGGTCCTAGTCATTGCAGCCATAGCCGTTATCGTATGGTTTTTCACCCGATCGAAACCTGTCGAAGTTGTAATCAAACCAGTGGACCGCGGTATTGTTGAACGGACCGTAGCGAATACACGTGCGGGAACCGTGAAAGCCTGCCGGAGGGCCAAGCTCTCTCCAAGTGTCGGAGGTCAAATTGCAAAACTTAGTATCCGCGAGGGAGACACGGTGAAAGAAGGAGACCTTCTTCTCGAGATCTGGAACCAGGATCTGGTTGCGGAAGTTCAACTGGCCCAAAGCCAGGCCGAGGCTGAGAGGGCACGTGCAAAGGCGGCATGTTTGAAGGCCGAAGTTTCCCAGCGGGAAGCCGACCGTCTTGTAAAGCTTTACGATAAGAAAGTAGCTTCGGAAGAAAGGACAGACAAAGCCGTGACCGATGCCAAAGCTCTCGGAGCTGATTGCAAAGCGGCAAAGGCATCCGTCCATATGAGCGAGGCCCGTATCGGCGTCGTCAAAGCAAACCTGGACCGTACCCGCCTTATCGCTCCTTTTGACGGGGTTGTCGCGGAAATTAACGGAGAGCTGAGTGAATTCGTAACCCCATCTCCCATCGGTATTCCCACGCCGCCGGTGGTGGACCTTATCGACAACTCCTGCTTTTATATCACTGCACCCATTGATGAGGTCGATGTTCCCAAAATTGTGCCCAATATGACTGTCCGGGTGAGTCTGGATGCTTTCGGTGATCGTCGCTTTCCCGGCAAGGTCCGCCGGATAGCACCCTATGTGCTCGATCGCGAAAAGCAGGCCCGCACCGTGGACGTGGAAGTAGAATTCACCATGCCGGAAGACATCCGGAAAATGCTGGCGGGCTACAGCGCGGATGTCGAAATTATATTGGATGTCCGGCAAAACACGCTGCGCATCCCCACCGCAGCCGTTCTGGACGGAGATCGCGTATTTGTTTATCTGCCCGGTGATAAAGTGATCAAAGCACGCACTTTCAAAAGCGGAATTTCCAATTGGTACTATACCGAAGTCATTTCCGGCCTGAAGCCGGACGAACTGGTCGTGATCAATGTGGATGGCGCCGGAATGAAAGACAATGCGGCCGCTGTTATATCCAAAGAGGAGCGATGATTCATTTAGCCGGTATCGAGAGGACATTTCTGGTGGGTGACGAAGCGGTTCACGCACTCAGCAGCGTGAACTTCACGGTCCGTCAAGGGGAATATGTCTCTATCATGGGCCCTTCGGGCTCGGGCAAATCGACCCTGCTCAATATTATCGGGCTTTTGGACAGACCGGACAAGGGGATCTATACCCTGGAAAGCCTGGACACCACCGAGTTGACCGATAACCAGCAAGCATCGGTGCGCCGGAACAAGATCGGTTTTGTCTTTCAGTTTTTCCATCTGGTACCTCGGCTTACCGCTGCTGAAAATGTGGAATTGCCGATGATCCTTGCAGACGTGGATCCTGCTTCCAGAAAATCTCGCGTCCAGGCGGCCCTCTCTTCCCTCGGCCTCAGCGACCGCGCCAAACATCGCCCGGACCAGTTGTCCGGGGGTCAGCGTCAACGCGTTGCCATTGCCAGGGCCACCATTATGCAGCCGGATGTTATACTGGCGGATGAGCCCACCGGCAACCTGGACCGGACTTCCGGGATTGAAGTCATCCGGATACTCGAAGATCTGCATAATAAGGGCATGACCCTGATTATGGTGACCCACGATCCCGATCTGAGCAAGCGGGCTGCCCGGAAAGTACAGCTGGCAGACGGAAAGATCTCAACAGATACCGGGGTTTTTTGAAAAAATGAAAACCGGAGATGTCATTCAATTCAGCACCCGGGCCCTGTCGGGATACCCGACCCGAACCTTTTTGATGATTCTTGCCATGGCCATCGGTGTAGCGTCGGTCATTCTGCTCACCGCATTGGGAGAAGGCGCTCGACGGTATGTCACCAACGAGTTTACCTCTCTGGGCACCTACCTGCTGATCGTATTGCCGGGCAGGTCTGAAACCACCGGCGGCCCGCCTCCGCTGCTGGGGGAAACCCCCCGGGATCTTACACTGGAAGACGCGCTGTCCCTTACCCGGCATTCCGCCATCCGCCGTGTGGCACCGATTACGGTGGGTTCCGCCCCGGTTTCCTGGAAGCATCGAGACCGGGAAGTTACTGTTCTCGGTTCCACTGATGCGCTTTTTGAAATCCGCCATCTTTCAATGGCCCAGGGCAGGTTCATCCCCGCTGGCGACCCCACCAGGGGCCTGGCGGTCTGTGTGATAGGGTACAAGCTCAAGAGAGAACTCTTTGGAAATCAATCCCCCCTGGGTCAATGGGTCCGCATCGGCGAACGCCGTTTTCGGATCATCGGA
>JAOUFP010000017.1 GCA_029858145.1 Nitrospirota bacterium
CGACTTATCCAGCAAAACCCGAAAGATCCTGAGCTTCCATCTACTGTAACATTGCCTTGGCTTTTCCATCATCTTTCCCTTTCTGTGTGGATCACTCTTGCAAGTCTACTCTTTATAGCTTTCGCAATGGGGTATTCCGCATCGAAGAATAATTTATTCAGCAAATTGTATGAGGATTTCAATGCGGGTATTAACCATTCAACACAAACGCCAATCCAATACCCAACTGCTCCACCAACGACAATCCAGAATAAACAAATAGATAAAACAGCAACAAAGGCAGATACAGCAACAAAGCCATAATATGAAACGGCGCAGAACACCAGCATCCAGCCGACCGCGAATAGCCGCTTTTTGGTTTCAGCTTTCGCTTTGTGGCGCGTCGGCTGATGCTCCTCGTTCTGTGAATAAATTAACGGAGGAAGACAAATGGAAAAGAAATGCAAATACTGCGCAATGATGATTCCGAAGGATGCCAAAATATGTCCCCATTGCCGCAAGACATTAGGTATGACAATGCCGGTCAAAATTGTTATCGGGCTTTTTTTATTTGCTGTCATTATGTCTGCTATCACTAATAAACAGCCCATAGGGACATCTCCTTCCACGTCTTCTTCATCTCCATCTCAGGTTCAAGAAACCGCGCTGACTGTAAAAGGCAAACAGATTAAAGCAAAACACCCAACTTGGGACAATGAGGACTGCAACACAATAGCCGAAAAGAAGATTCATATTGGGATGACTGCCGAACAAGTAAGAGCTGCTTGGGGCAAGCCATATAAAATTAATACTACACTTACAGGTAATACTACACATGAGCAATGGGTAATGCATGAATATGGCAGTGATTATGTTTATTTTGAAAACGGCGTGATGACATCATTGCAACAATCAAAATGATCACCCTTCAACCTCCTTCGAGATGTCTGAATCTAAAACATCTAAAATTGTAGTTCGCGTCGCAGCTTCAGTTATTACAGTCGGCGTACTGTGGCTACTTTCCCGCATCCCTGGCTTGTTGCTCTGGCTCGGGAATATTGGTTCAACATTCTGGAGCCACCTCAAAGGCACTTCAGGGTTGCCTAATTGGGGTTTATATCTCTTGGTCTTAACGGCTATATATGCGGCAATAAATTTAATCAGCCGATTTAAGAAACCAAAAGGTCCAAAAGTAACGGCATATAACCAAGATACTTTTCTGGGCCTCATCTGGCGATGGTCATACATAAGTGGTCATCCTCATAATCCGTGGGCATTTTGCCCTTACTGTGATACTATGCTTGTCTATTCTGAACACGTCGGCCATTATCGGATAAAAGATGAAACAATACTTACTTGTGAGACCTGCAACCGTGAGATGCTTAGACATGAAGGAGACAAGAATTATTTGGTTAATAAAATCCACAGACAAATTGACCGCGCAATAAGAACAGGCGAATGGAAAACAAAGATAGAAAGCAGCACAGAACAATAGCATCCACACCGACGCCCGATAACGTCGGTTTGAATTTGCAACTGTCTTTTGCGGGCGCGGGTGATGCACCTCGTTATGCCTAAAATAGAAAATGATTAATTTCGTTTACATATGCGCTCTTCTGTACGTGGTGTTCTACGATTTGAAGCTCACACGATATGCCGATGGATCAACAAAGATGATAATTAGAAAACTGACATATAACCTTATTCTGTTGGTAGCGTCTCTATATTTGAGAACCCCTCCAATAAGCCAGCGTTCATCAACATACATTCAACTCATGTATGGGCTTAGTCCGTTACTCACGGTCGTCGCCATCTTTCTGCTACTTCGATTTACCTTAAAATACAGAAAAGAATTATTACAGACAATACAGGAATTAATTAAAAACAAATGGAACATTTTTGAGGTCGCTGCATTAACCGCCTTGCTCATTGCAACTGCCGTCGATACTTCCTTATGGTCGTTCATAGGCACCTTTGCAGTACTGGGCGTACTCATCGTAAGAGAGGCATTCATCGTAGCACTGAAAAGAAATAATGAGGCAAGGGCATAACAAAAGCGTCCACACCGACTGGAGATAACGCCGGTTTGGTTTTTCAAAAGCTGGTTGCGCCAGCGGGTGACGCCCCTCGTTCGGCAGCCAATAGAAAATAAATATACGGCATGAAAACTATTAATAAACTGAGTATCGGATTCGGCGCAGGACGCCTAATTGTCTTTCTTCTTATTTATTTAAATCAATCATTTGATGCCCAATGGCAACTTGCATATATTCCTATTCTTATTGCTGACCTGCCAATTACGCTTCTTTATTGGAAGCTGCCATTCCCAATAGGTGAGGCTTTCATTGGCCCGCTGTGGTGGTTCATTTTACCGAGAATTATCTGGGGAATATTTAATAAAATACGATCAATTAGGACAAAGAAATAATAATAAAAATGCCGAACACTTCAATCAAGGCGACTGGCAATAAGTGCGGTTTGGTTTTCATCTCTGGCTGTTGCGCCAGCGCCTTATTGTTTTCGTTAAATCCGCAAAATATTTATAAAGGCAAATGAAAAATAAATACAAAACAAAAAAAGATGCTTACACGGCATTAATTACATATCTCTCTGCACCTCTTTTTGTGGCGGGCGGCGTATTCATGGCTTTAACGCGTCGAGGTATTAGAGAAATGTATACAGAAGCAACGCAGCGGCTCGCTGTAATCATTGGAATAGTCGGCGTGCTAGTTGTGCTCATCTATTCGTGGTACAAAATGTTTCGTATTTTCTTCATGATAATTAACAACAAAGATTATGATGCACTACCAGACGGCATCGAAATTCCTCATACAGCTATATGCTTAAACTGCAGAGAGCCATTTG
This sequence comes from Nitrospirota bacterium, assembly GCA_029858145.1. Classification (GTDB taxonomy): domain Bacteria; phylum Nitrospirota; class Thermodesulfovibrionia; order Thermodesulfovibrionales; family UBA6898; genus JAOUFP01. Next base: position 2,845 of record JAOUFP010000017.1, read on the forward strand.
CGGGGCGGACGCTTGCTTCAATGATATGTCCAAAGTGCGGCGGCACTCTTGAAAATCTATATGGATTTTATGACAGACATCCAGAGCTAAGAAATGAAGCTAAGAAATAACGATTTAACAATCAAATCGAGGCGACGGTGAATAAACGCTTTTTGGTTTTCAATTTTGCTGGTCGACACCGCGCCTCATTTCGTTCGTTGTGCAGCCATTATAAAAGATGATTAAATCAAAAGATTATATCGCAAATGAGATTGTCAGAGCCGTTTCTGAAAAATTGGGCCGCGAAGCCATTTACAGAAAAGTAAATAATCGCGCAGAGTATTTTATATTGGATTTGGCATTTTCGTACTTTCAAAAAGCGGATAGAAACAGACGAAATGACTATCGTAGTGGCTATTTGTATGAAAGAATCAGAGGAAAGGATCATCTGCATTTTGTGTTGGCACATACGCCGATAATGTCAGCGTTCTTCAAGAATAATTTTGACTATGAAATATTCAGAAAAATTATTAAAAACACTGCAAAATATAGAAACGAGAATTTCCTGGTACTCAAGAAACGAAATTGCAAGAAAGCAGAAATTAGGACTCGAAACACTAAGGAGTTCCTGCTCAAACTTGACGGCATCGAAAAAGTTGACCTTGTGAAGTCGGTGTTGTCACCTCCCGGCAAAGGCAGAACAGGTATTGGAAACATTTTTGGAATAACGCTTGCAAACGACTTTAGTGCAAAGGACATAAAGAAAATCATCACTAAAAGTTGGGCTTTATTTTTGTGGCTATACCCATCAAAACCTATCTTTCAACGGAATGCGTCATTGAACAGAAGCTTGCAGAAAATCGATAAAACATGCGAGATTGGCAAAATTACCAACTTGCCGGACTCAATTCTTAATACATCTTGTTCCGGACAAATAGAAGGCGCACACATCAAACCACATAAAAACGGCGGGTCGGACAAGTTAGCGAACGGTGTATGGTTGTGAAGTCTTCACCACCGCTTGACAGAGGGTAAACTAAAAGGCAATCGCAGTATTGATACATTTGAAGTGAATTTTGAAAAAAAGAGATCAACGAAAAACAAAAATATTCAATCCAAAGGCCATTAAACAGCCATGCACAACAACGCCATCGAACCGACCGGGAATAGCCTCTGTGGTTTTTTTGCATAGGTTGGTTGCCCCGGTCGGCTCATGGCAAGCGTTGCACGAATATAAAATAAAAAATAAGAGAATCAAATGAGATTCAGGAGAAGCATCCGCTTAGGTAAAGGTTTGCGGTTGAATCTGTCTAAGTCCGGTCTTAGCCTCACAGCCGGCTTTCGCGGAGCGTCGGTAAATTTTGGTCCTCGCGGTACATATCTAAATACCGGCATTCCGGGAACTGGTTTATATGATCGGAAGCGTATTGACAGCGGCACATCCCGCTCTACCGGCGTTAAAGGAAAGACATATGTCAGTATGACAGTAAAAATAGAAATCGATGATAATGGCAAGCCAATTGTGAAAGATGAAAACGGCTCACCAATCCTCGATGAGTCCCTGCTCAGAAAGATTAAGAAGACAACAGAATTTAAGCAGAAAGTTGAAGAACTTCTTATTGAAAAGAAAAAAGAGCTGGAAGATAATTCAAGTGCATTCGTCGATATCTTTAAATTTACTCCGGAACTTACGTCGAGAGCCACAGTCGAGCAAGAACTCAAAAACCTGAAACCTCAAAAATATGACATTAAAGCTTTTTCAACGTCACGCCCTGTAATAGATGGGGTTCGACTTGCACTTACTCAAAAAGCAAGAAGCGAAATTAGGAGTATTTTTTTCTGGACTTTGAAGAGGAAACGTAATGAATACATTGAAAGCAATCTCCACTCCGAATACGACAAAGTTTTGAAGCAATGGCTTTCAGATAAGGAAGCATTTGAAAGCGCAGAGAAAGCGAAACAAGAACAGGAAGACAGGCGATTACTTATAGCGTTTGAATCGCGTAAACGTGAATTGGAAGACTTCTTAACAGGCGTTGAAAGTTATGTCCAAACCCAAATAGATTCTTTTCTGAAGTCGTTAACACTCCCCGTTGAGTTCTCGATCAACTATGATTATTTACAGGAAAAAGGTTATCTGATGGTTGATCTCGATTTGCCCGAGATAGAAGATCTTCCAAAAGATAAGGCCAATCTACTTGCAAGCGGCAAATTATCAATAAAGCCGAAGACTCAAAAAGAAAGTAAAGAAGATTATATTCGCTGCGTTATTGGGCTGGCCTTTTTCTTTGCCGGTTCTTTTTTCAATATAAGCACGAACATTAACAAAATACTGGTGTCTGGTTATACACAGCGTTTAAATAATAAGTCTGGCGTTGTTGAAGATCAATATATATATTCAATCGTCTTTGAGCGGTCAAAGTTTGCAGAGCTTGCACTAAATAATATTGACCCGTTTTCAGCATCCGCAAATTTTAAGAATATCATTGACGTATCAAAATCTTTAGAAATGAAAGAAATTAAGCCGCTTGAAGCGGCAGCTATCTGATAGTGTAGGAGGGAAGAAATGTTTGGATTGGGTGTGCCTGAGTTTATAGTTTTAGTTATTATCGTTGGTACCGTTATTCTCGTAAGTCGATTATTCAAAGGTCCTAATAAGTCATTAGTGTCTGAGCGGCGCTGTTTAGTCTGTCAATATCGCGGTACAATGAAAACGTGGCTGGGTAACTATAATCTGCCCCAGTTCATTGCCCTTGTATTATTATTTGCATATGTTTTACCGGGGCTGATCTTTATTGGTTGGGGGTGGGGCAAATATAAGTGTCCCACATGCGGAGCATTGGCCAAGAACGTACCGGCTGACTTCAATCCGAATTAAAAATCATTAATACGGCAATACGGCGTGCAACAAGTCAATCGAGCCGACAGGGGATAAACTGGCGGTTTTTTCTTATTTATCTTATTTCCCCTGCGGCTCATTGTGGTCGTTAGGGTGTAATTGAAATACAATATAAATGACCCAAAAAACCACAAAAACAAATAAGTCATCAAAGAAAAAGAGGCTTATTTATCTATTCTTAGTCTTCACTGTATTGTGTCTCGTAGCATTGCTTCAAGAGTCGCCGCGAAATGCCTATCTGCTAACTGCTGTATTGCTACTTGGTGCAAGCCTGTTCTTTGAAGTTTTTGATAGATGGTGCAAAGAAGTTCCGCAGCTCTTTCAAAGACTTTTATTTTATGGCGCAATAGGAGCGATATCGAGCCTGACTATTCCGATTATAGATGTTCTCATATTGACTGCGGCTGGTCTTGTGTTTGAACTTGATGGTTTAATCAAGAATGAATATGATCAAGAAAAACCCTAACGACTCACTCAACCCGATTCGGCTTCGCCTCTCGGGTTACTTCGGGCGTTGTACGCAAGAAATACTAATAACGGCAAATAACAAATACTAAAAGAGAATCATAATGGCAATTACTAATTGGATATGCCCTGAATGTGATGCAGCAAATGATATTTCATCGTCCCGCTGTATTTGCGGGCATGAAGTTTCAGACCAGGAATTAAATAGGACGGACTTAGGCGCAACTGAGGAATCCTCCGCAGCCATTTCGTCTGCTCGACTGTTAGAGCTAATAAAGACAGGCGACTACATAACTAAAAAAACATGGATATCAAATTTCACTGCTGTCGGCATTAGTCTTGCGCTCTTTCTTATTGCGGGTCTGATAAAGGCTGACTTAATGAGCTTGTTTGCATTGATTCTGGCAATTCTCATACATGAGTGCGGTCATTTATTGGCAATGAGAATGGCGGGATATAAGAATTTACAAATTCTGTTTATTCCTTTTCTTGGGGGCCTTGCTGCCGGTTCGTCAACAAACGGCAATGCAGATAACGAAGGGACTATAGCGCTTGCTGGTCCTTTTCTCGGACTTCTGAGCGCTATTTTATCCGGTGTGCTGTTTAGATTTACCGGCAATGAGTTCTTTCACAGTTATACCAAGATGGCATCAATTATCAATGCAGCCAACTTGCTGCCGATCTATCCGTTAGACGGCGGCAGATTCTTCAATGCTTTATTATTCACTAGATTTCCCAAAATAGAAATTGCCTTCAAAATACTGGCCGCCGCGTTACTGTCATTTGCAAGCTTCAAGTTTGCGGACTGGACTCTTCTACTTATAGTCCTTGTTATTTTGTTCTCCATAAGAAGGAATATAAAGTCAATGCAAATTTTGAAGAAATACAGCCAATCATTTGGCACTGGCCAAAAAATTGATGAGGAGACTATTGCTTTTCTTCAGAAGGAAATAACTGCGAGGAACTTGGCGCCTTCTCAGTCGGGCGATTCTGAAAAAAATCTTGCCTTGCAAATTAACAGGCTGTTGGAAAGAATATCTTACGTCCATGCAACTGCTAAAGGCATTGTTATATTGGTCTTTTTCTACATCCTATCGTTGATTGTGCTTCCCGTAATGGCTCTCTCCCAAATACGCATAAAATGAAAAAGGTAATACAACGTACAACAAAAAAATCGAGGCGACAGGGAATAAGCTCGGCTGGTTTTCAGACGTGGTTGCCCCTGCGCCTCATTTAGATCGGTAGGCAGTAAATAGATGAAAAGAAAGAATAAATCAAATTGGAATATCGGGAAAGGAGTGTCAGAAAATTATGAGTTCATGACTTTCGCATTCTATGCCCTACAAACATGCCAAGGATCAGAGCGAAAGATGCTCAGTTTTATAAGAAAGGCCAAACTCTTTGAAGATGAGAAGCTTTTTGAAAAGCCACTTGGATCTGACATGTTACGCATGCTTAACCGAGAGAAAGAGCCGCTGAATATTATATTAAACGCTCATCTATTCATTGAAAATTTCCTTGATGTAATTATTCAGAGAAAATTCAAACATTCCCAGCTACTGCTGCAAAATAGTGCATTCACTTTTAGTATGAAGGTTGATGTACTCCGGGCAAAGAATTACCTAGACGATAAATTATATAATGACATTAAACTTCTCAATCGATTGCGCAACAAATACGCCCATGATCTATACTACGATTTAGATGATTTTGAGATAGCAGCTTTATCATATTGTGAAGATTTCACAAAACACGTTAAGCCTCCGACGAAAGCTGCCAGAGTCGCTGCAAAAATATATATGCTGAAAGTCGTACTTTATTATCTTCTTCTTCGCTTAACAAATCGATATCCATTTATTGGTGGAATTGAACTTCCAGAAAAGATTCATAGCCTAACACAGCCTTCAACCAGACGCGAATTGGAGCCATTTTGATTTTTGCAAAGCTGGTTGCCCGCGCTGGTTAAGGCGAGCGTTCTATCAGGAATAAATGAATAGATTAAAGGAAGACTTTTTAAATCGTTACAATCCAAAACGAACTTTGGAAAAGGCATTATCGAGCGCAATTAGTGCCTCCGTTCAACATAACTCTCTTTACAAAAAAGGAGTTACACCGAAAGAAAAGGAAAGAGTCCATTGCAAATGGACGGCGTTTCTGAAGCAAAAGCTGAAGGACTATGAGAACGAACAAACTATTGAAAAATATGAAAATGACATTCAAGAACTCAGGGATTTGATGAATAAAACCTTCAGCGCATCCTTTCTGTCTAAACCCCATCCCAAATTCAAAACAGACCCAGGATTCAGAATTTCTCACGCACAAAAAAGTCTTAGTGTTTTTCTGAAACATCTATGGTGTATGGGGTCGGTCGTAACACCGCCGCAGTGTCCTGTTGATGCGAGAATACTTGCAATTGCGGGGAGGAAATACCCAGATACAAAATGGGGATACGTTAATTCAATAGAGGAGCACAGAGAGAAGATCAGCTTTTTAGAAGCCGCTAAAGAAGAAAGCCAATCGTTGGCCGAATGGGAATTGGAACTATTTAAGATAGAACAAGCGGCTCCACCGGATCGCCGATAAACCCGGCTCCCGGTGAGCCTTTTCGTTCTGTGAAGAAATTATATAAAAAAGGGGATACACATGCGATCTAAAAATCTATTATCACTTGCCTATTTATTGATTCTGCCCATTGTTATTATCTGGGTCTTTGGCATTATGGGCACTCTTGGGGACGGCGCCACGTCTTACAATAAAATTATCCGTCAGGAATATCGCTATATTTTGGCCGTATTTCAATTGCTTTGCATTATTCAATGGATTCGATTAGAGATGAAGGAAAAAGGTTCAAAGGGTCTGCTTTCTGCAGTGGCTATAGCTGTAATACCCCTCGCGTTTTCGAGCTATTGCATCTATGAAATAGTACGGGCAGTGAAATATATCCCCATTAGAGTATTTGAAATTTCTGCAATTGGTCTTTTATTTTTTTATTGGTCTATTTGTTACGACAGTTCTAAACGTCGCTTGTATCAAGCTATTGCGCTTGGGTGCATTGCCTTTATTATTAGCCGACTATTTTTCGTTCAGTTGCCTAAAGCTATTCCGGTTCAGTCGGATGGCTCTAGAATTTTTTTATTTTTGATAGTAAATGCCCTAAGTGCCATTACAGCGGGCCTAACGTATGGCTTTGTGAGAAATCAAGATGACAGAAAAAGTGCTTTTATAATTGGTGCCTTAATCATTCTAAATCAAACTTTTAATGAGGGAGTGAAGATCACGTCCCCACTTTTTCTACTGCTTTATGTCTTACCAATATTAACATTTATATTTCTCGGCGCGATGACTTCAATCAAATTTCTTCGCCCTAAAGCGACTGCGAATCCTTCAATTTAAGACAAAAACCAGACTATTAAAACAACGACAATGAAAACAATAAAAATCACAGAGCAAACGGCTCCACTTGACCGGGAAAAAAGCTGGTTTGATTTTCTGTCCCGGCCTCTGTGGCCCGGCGGCTCATTGCTGGCGTTGGCCCGGATAAAATATGAAAATTATAAACACCCTGGCATGCCTCTGAATAAAGTGTGTGCGGCGGGAGACATATCCTGCGGCTGAAAAGCTAAAGGCATGCACCTACCTTCCGAAATTAATTCCGATCGACTCAGCGGCCTTGACCACTTCTCCGTCAGGGTCAACGAGCTTCAGTTTTTCGATCGCCTTTTCGAGCGGCACCGAGGTGACCGCCGGCGGCTTGTAGGAGACCATATGACCGAACTTGCCTTCCGCGATGAGCTCGACCGCCTTCACCCCGTAGCGCGTCGAAAGTATCCGGTCGTAGGCACAGGGAGAGCCCCCTCGCTGAACATGCCCGAGCACCGTCACCCTCACATCCATCCCCGTCTGTCTCCTGATCGCTTCTCCGACGGTGTTGCCGATGCCGGCGAACCGCAGCGCATATCCTGAAGCGTCTTTTTCGAGCACCGCCATCTCCCCGCCGACCGGCCTCGCGCCTTCCGAGACAACGACGATGCTCGAACTGCAGCAGGCCTTCTTCCTTTCAATGATCTTCCCGGAGACCCTGGCGATATCATACGGTATTTCAGGGATCAAAATGACATCCGCGCTTCCGGCCATACCGGCCTCAAGGGCGATCCATCCCGCGTATCTGCCCATCACTTCAACGACGATCACCCGGTGGTGGCTTTCGGCGGTGGTGTGCAGCTTGTCGAGCGCGTCGGTAGCGGTTTCAACCGCGGTACGGAATCCGAAGGTGATATGGGTCGCCCTGAGGTCATTGTCGATCGTCTTGGGTACACCGATGACCTTGACCCCTTTTTGGGCGAGCCTGTGCGCGATATTCAGCGAGCCGTCTCCTCCGATGACAATGAGCGCTTCGATGCCGAGCTTTTTCATGTTCTTTATCGCGGTGCCGGAGAGGTCTTTTTCGACCTGTTTTCCTCTTTCAGTGATTTTGAACGCGAAGGGATTGCCCCTGCTTGTTGTCCCGAGAATGGTGCCGCCCCTGCTGAGGATGCCCCGCGTATTCCACGGCGCGAGCTTTTTGGTATTGGTCTTTCCCAGCAGGCCCTCGAACCCGTCGAAGATGCCGATGACTTCCCACCCGAATTTCATGTGCGCCGTACGCACAACAGCCCGTATTACTCCATTGAGCCCCGGAGCATCTCCGCCGCCCGTCAGTATGCCAATCCTCATAAGCCTGTCCCTCCTCAAATTGATTGTCCCGTGCTATTATGAATTAAATTATAGGTGAAAAGGGGTAAAGATGCATATAGACGAATATGTCTTCGGCAGGATAATCATCGACAGGAAGACCTATACCTCTGATGTGATCGTCTATCCTGACAGGGTCGACCCGTCGTGGTGGAGAAAGGAGGGTCACTGTCTCCAGAAGGAGGACCTCTCCGGGATCATCGCGGCGAGGCCGGACATCCTGATCGTCGGGACCGGGAATATGGGGGTGATGCAGGTGCCGGAGGGCACAATAACCTTCCTTCAGCGGCAGGGGATCGAAGTCCGGGTGGCAAAGACCGCAAAGGCGGTTGAGATGTTCAACAACATGCCGGCTGACAGGAAGGTGATAGGGGCCTTTCACCTGACCTGCTAGACCGGATGATTCACAAACTATGACAATAACTAAAGGACATAGTATTCTCGCTCATTCTCGGTCTTCGACCTCCGAGGAATTTTCCCTCTTTATTATCAAATATATACTGTCTGAGTATCGGGAAAATAAAACCGCTCGTATTCTATGTCCTTTCTGACACTCAGAAAAAATGTATTAATAAAGTAAGCTGAAGAAAAAGAGCTGCCCTGGCCACTCTAATTTTTTGGTGGCAGCGGTTTCATTTTGGAGCTTGTTAAGCTATAGTAAAACACTTTATCTGAAAGGGAGTTGACGAGATGCTTGACGCAAGGTTTGTACGGGAAAATATCGATTCGGTGAGGGAAGCATTGAATAAAAGGGGATACGAATTCCCCCTGCCGCATTTTCTTGCGATTGACGAAAAGAGGATTGCGCTGCTGAGAGAGGCCGAGGAACTGCGGAACAGAAGGAATGTCGTTTCCGAAGCGATCGGCAGGCTGAAGAGAGAGAAGGCGGATGCCTCTGCGCAGCTGGAGGAGATGAAAGGGGTCTCCGACAGGATAAAGGCGCTCGACGAAAAACTGAAAGAGGTGGAGGACGAGACAAGGAATCTGCTCCTGACGATCCCGAATATCCCGCATGAATCTGTTCCTGCCGGGAAGGACGAGACAGAAAACGTTGAGGTGCGCAGATGGGGCACTCCCGGAGAATTCGCGTTTGAGCCTTTGAACCACTGGGACATCGCCGACACGCTCGATATCATAGATTTTGACCGTGCTTCAAAGATCGCAGGCGCGCGGTTCAGCCTCATGAAGGGAGCTGGGGCGAGGCTCGAAAGGGCGCTGATGAACTTCATGCTCGATCTCAACACGTCGAAGGGCTACACAGAGATATTTCCTCCTGTGCTGGTGAACAGGGAAAGTATGACAGGCACGGGACAGCTCCCGAAGTTCGAGGCTGAACTCTTCAGGATCGCCGACCCGGAGTTTTACCTCATCCCGACCGCCGAGGTCCCGGTGACGAATATCCACCGTGACGAGATTCTCAAAGAGGAAGACCTCCCGCTGTATTACACCGCCTATACGCCCTGCTTCAGGAGGGAGGCCGGCTCTTACGGCAAGGATACGCGGGGGCTGATCAGGCAGCACCAGTTCAACAAGGTGGAGCTGGTGAAGTTCGTGAAACCGGAAGATTCCTATGCAGAGCTCGAGAAGCTCACCAATGACGCGGAGGACATCCTCCGGCGGCTCGGCCTGCCGTACCGGGTGATTACCTTGTGCACAGGGGATATGGGCTTTTCCTCTGCCAAGACGTATGACATCGAGGTATGGCTCCCCGGTCAGAACAAGTACCGGGAGATATCCTCCTGCTCGAATTTCGGGGATTTCCAGGCGCGGCGGGCAGGCATACGCTTCAGGCGCACAGGCAAAAAAGGCACGGAGTTTGTGCATACCCTGAACGGTTCGGGTCTCGCGATCGGCAGGACACTCGTGGCGGTTCTCGAGAATTATCAGCAGAAGGACGGCTCTGTCATTATCCCGGAGGTTTTAAGGACGTATATGGGAGCTGACAGGATAAAGTAACCTCAGTGAGCCGGGATGGCTTGAACAAGCCAGCCCGGCTCTTGCATTAATCTATTTCACCGAGATCAATTCAACTTCGAAGATCAGCGCTGCATTCGGGCCGATGACATTCCCTGCCCCGCGCTCACCGTAAGCCAGATCCGCAGGCACATACAGCTCCCACTTGGCACCTTCCTTCATCAGCTGCAGCGCCTCTGTCCAGCCCTTGATGACGCCGTTGACCGGAAACGTTGCCGCCTGGCCGCGCTTGTATGAGCTGTCAAATTCAGTGCCGTCTATGAGGGCGCCGCGATAGTTGGTTTCCACCGTGGAATCCGCGGAAGGCTGTTTGCCGGTGCCTTCCTTTATCACTTTGTACTGCAGTCCGCTCGGAAGCGTTATTACGCCTTCTTTTTTCTTGTTCTCTTCGAGGAAGGCTTCTGCCTCTTTCTTATTTTTCTCGCCAAGCATTTTTGTCCTTTCAGCCTGTTTTTCCATCAGCTCCTTCTGAAGGGCCATGAGCGTCTCCCTTACTTCCTCTTCGGTCATGAGCGTTTTGCCCCCGGAGAGGGCATCTTTCAGCCCCAATACAAACGAATCGGCGTCGATATCGATCGCCTGGGATTTCAACCGTTTCCCGATATCGGCCCCCATGCTGTAGCTCTGCTTTTCCTTTTGGGTCTGCAATGCGGCCTTTTCTTCGGCAGTTGCCTGGCCTGCCAGAAGAACAACCCCTAAAATCACCGACAATGCTAATCTCATTCTTGCTCCCTCCATTTGTTTTTTATCAGATCGATAAGATATGTAGTTTCTATCTTATTCCGTTTGGTATTTTAATGCAATTTGAACCCGGCCGTCAGCCTCATTTCTAGGGTGTACATGGGCAGATCTCGTCAGCCTCTCTTTTTATCGACCGCGCGGTACGGTGATCAAGGCCGCTCTTTCTCAGGAACACCTCTTCATCGACATCAGCGATGTCCTGCGCGAGGATAAAATTGTTCCTGAAAAGCGCCTCAAGGGACTTTCTCCGCGCGGACGGCAGTATTGTCGCAGGATAGAGCCTCTTCTCCTCGATCATTTTCTCGAGGCTGCCTGTCTCCGGGTACCGCCAGCTCATGATCCGCAAACCGACACATTCCGCGTACTGTATCGCGTCAGTCGTGCAGCGCGTATTTGTCACGAGCCAGCCCTGATAGACATAGTGACCCTGTCCCGGCATGAGTTCGAAAGCCTTCCTGATGTCGTTAAACCGTGAATGAATGTACAAAGCCACCTTTACATCGGTCGGCTTGCCGCCGTCGCTGTGATATTTGCATTCTATTATGAAATGCTCGTCCCCGTTTTTTGCCACCACATCCACTTCATGCTTTACACAGTAACCGCTGATGATCTGTCCGACCTCAACCGAATATCCGTGTCCCTGCAGAATTCTTCCTACATACTGTTCGAACGGATACCCTGAAGGTCCGAGAGAAGACAGCGCTTTCTTGAGAGAATAGCGCATGCCTGCGGCAAGGTTGTAATGTTTCAGCAACTTTCTCGCCATGCGGTAGATGTCTTTCGTTTTCGTGGAGAGGGTCAACTTCTTTGCGACCTCCCCTGCTATATCTTCTGCCGCGTCAGCGGGCGCCCCCGAGCGGATGAGTGAATTGACAAGCTTTTGTATATCAAATTCCTCGGGTTGTCCCGATGCCTTCAGTATCGTAATGGCCATTGTCTAAA
>JAOUFP010000352.1 GCA_029858145.1 Nitrospirota bacterium
CCTGCAGGCTGGGAGAGAGATGCACGGTCTTCATGGAGAATTCCCTCATGTCAAACCTCCAGTGGGGCACCGACAAAAAGGACCTGCTCGCGGGCCTCGCCTATTCGATCGTTCAGAACTATATCAACAGGGTTGTCTGTAAAAGACCCATCGGCAAAAAGATATTCTTCCAGGGCGGGGTCGCCTTTAATAAATCGGTTGTCGCTGCATTTGAGAAGTATCTCGGAAGGCAGATCATTGTTCCCCCGTTCCATGACGTTACCGGCGCGATAGGCATGGCCCTGATCGCCAGGAAACATATGGGAGACGGTAATGAGTCATGCGTAACGGGTAATGGGGTAAGGCATAAAGAATGGGAAAAGGACTCATCACCCATTTCGCATCACCCATCACCGTCTTTAACTCGCATCACGCATCACGCGCCACGCATTACGGCCTTCAAGGGGTTTGAATTCTCCAGGCGACCCTATGACATCTCTTCTTTTGAATGCAAGGGATGTCCGAACGTCTGTGAAATAAACAGGATCAGGATTGAAGGAGAAAAAGGGTATCTCTTTTATGGCGGCAGGTGTGAAAAATATGATGTAAGAAAGAAGAAGCAGGAAAAGAAGATTCCCGACCTTTTTGCATTCAGGAATGAAATGCTCTGGAAGGCACATCTGGGATACAGCGAAGATCAGAGGGCAAAGAGCGAAGAGTCAAAAAACAAAAGCAATGGTTCGTTAAGGTCTTCACGTCACACGTTGCCAAAGATAGGGATCCCCTACATATTTTATTTTCATGATTTTCTGCCTTTCTGGACAACGCTCCTCTGGGAACTGGGGTTTGAGGTGGAGGTATCGCCTGAAACAGACAGACATATCATAGATAGCGGGCTGGAAACGATCCTGGCAGAAACCTGCTTCCCGGTGAAAGCCGCCCACGGTCATATAAAATATCTCCTTGATAAGGGTGTCCACACCCTTCTGATCCCGAGTTTCATAAATTTGAACAAGGCTGATGATCCCTTTGATACCGGCTTTGCCTGTCCGTACACGCAGACCATTCCGTATTTGGCCAGAACAGCTTTCGAGGGCTTAAATGCCCTTGTCCCGGTGATAGATATGACCTGGGGTGAGGACTTTCTAAAAAAGGAACTGAAGCGTGCATTGAAGCCTTATCGTATCAGTACCTCTCACATAACCGGGGCTCTCAAGGCAGCGCAGTCTGAACAGGAAAAATTCATAAAGGCGATAAAACAGAAAGGCCGGGAGCTGATTTCCACTCTTAAGGAACGTGCCGTCGTGATCGTCGGCAGGGCGTACAATTCCTTCGACAGGGGAGTGAATCTCGATATACCCAAGAAACTCGCGGACCTCGGGGTAATCTCATTTCCGATGGATTTTCTGCCTGTTGAGCATTCTGATATAACCCGGGACTGGCCCAATATGTACTGGCGGGCGGGGCAGAGGATACTGGGCGCCGCGAAGATCATGCGCTCCAATCCCTTGCTTCATGCGGTGTACATCGGCAATTTTTCCTGCGGGCCGGACTCTTTTATCATTAAATATTTCGAAGAAGAGATGTCAGGGAAGCCCTATCTGCATCTTGAGCTTGACTCGCACAGTGCTGATGCCGGAGCGGTCACCCGGTGCGAGGCATTTCTTGACAGTATAGAGAACACAACAGGAAAAACAGGCATCCCTGCAACACCTTCTCAGAAGAAAAAAAGTAATGGTCATTTATCGGCAGGGAGGACTATTTTCATTCCCCGCATGTCAGACCACGCGTTTGCCCTCGCGGGTGCTTTTGAGCGCTGCGGAATTGCAGCAGAGGTGCTTCCGGAATCTACGGGTGAGACGGTGGATTTGGGCAAAAAATACGTTTCAGGCAAGGAATGCTATCCCTGCGCTGTGACAACTGGGGATATGGTGAAGAAGATCATGGAACCAGGTTTCGTTCCTGACAGCTCTGCCTTCTTCATGCCTTCAGGGGCAGGTCCCTGCAGGTTCGGTCAGTATAATGTGTTCCACCGGCTCGTAATGAAAGATCTCGGCTTGGACAATGTCCCTGTTTTCTCCCCGAATCAGGACGAACACTTCTACCAGCACCTGAGCAGCGCTGGCAAAAACTTCGCGATGAGGTCCTGGCAGGGGATATCTGCTATCGGACTGCTGCTGAAATGCCTGCATGAAACGAGGCCCTATGAGAAAGAAAAAAATGTCTCAGACGAGATCTATGCCTTATACCTCAGGAGGGCTTACGACTCCCTGCGGGGAGCGGACGGAGGCATCGGGGCGGTTCTGAGGAAGGCAAGGAGAGATTTCGAAAATATCCCGAAATATAAGGACAAAAAACCCCTGATCGGTATCGTGGGCGAAATATTCGTGAGGTCAAACCGGTTTTCCAATGAAGATCTCGCAAGAAAAATCGAAGAACTCGGGGGAGAGGCGTATCTTACTCCTGCCGAGGAATGGATATACTATATTAACCTTATGGGACTGCGCAGGGTCTTGATTAAAAAAGACTGGTCTGGTATGATTACTCTTCTGTCAAAGAGGTTCTTTCAAAAGAGGGTAGAGCACAAATTTGAGAGATATTTCGAGGGGTTCCTGAAGAGTCTGCATGAACCGGACACCAGGGAGATTCTCGACAAGGCACGTCCGTATATCCATCCCTCCTTTGAGGGTGAGGCTATCCTCAGTATAGGCAAAAGCATCGAACTGATCGAAAGAGGAGCATCCGGCATTATCAATGCCATGCCCTTCGGATGCATGCCGGGGACGATTGTCAGCGGTCTGATGCGCGGACTCAAGAGAGAGTACGGCATCCCCTGCCTGAGCATCCCTTATGACGGGACCGAATCTCTCACAACGGAAATTCAGCTTGAAGCCTTTATGGATCAGGCGAGGGAATATGGGAAATAATGCCAAGGAGGTGAGTCTGTGGGGAACGTTGTAAAATGGCGTAAGAAGAAGATGAGCAAGCACAAACACAAAAAGCTTCTCAAGAAGACAAAACATCAGAGAAGGAATAAATAAATCCTGGAAGCTGCTGTTATTGATGTAGCCGGGCCTTTATTCAAACATCTGTTTTTTCAAAAGCTGTCAAGCATTACTCCAAATAAACGGCATATTCATGTGATAATCCGGAAGAGGGGGACTTTTTTGGCAAAAAATCCCTTGTGCTTCCTTGCGTATATAGCTGAAAGCCCTTTCAGGGCGGGTTCCTGCCCATCCCGAAGGCAGGGCTGTTCAAGCCCGGCGGTATTTTAGGGCCCGGGGGAATACGGTCCGGATGCACGGGCACATTGATGAAAGAAAGGGCATTCTGCGGAAAGCCTTCTTCTCCTGCGGAGGTCAGGAAAGTTTTTGAAACGAGCGCGTGGAATAGAGTATTATTCATAGATGCTGAAACCGTTTTCAACAACAGGAATAGGAAGCCTGCCT
>JAOUFP010000353.1 GCA_029858145.1 Nitrospirota bacterium
ACTTTCGAGGCGGTCCAGAAGAGGAAATCCGATTGCAGCGCCATGTCCATGAAGAACGGGACGCCGCGTCGCTCCCCGATTCGTGAGGCATCGCCGGCACGGGGCGCATAGGCGGCGGGGACCACCAGCACGAGAGAGCTGATCCGTTCCGGGTGCCGCAAGGCAAACTGCATGGATGAGGGCGCTCCGGCGGAGACTCCAACCAGCCCGACACGTTTGATGTTTAGTGCGTCCAGTAAACAGGCGTAAGCGTCGGCCTGGGCAGCGGGCGAGGCATCTGTTGGGAGCGGAGTGCGCAGGTAACCGAAACGCGACATGGCGATGACACGGAATCCGCCGCGAACCAACTGCCCGCCGAGCTCCAGGCCCTGGTCATACCCGCCTCCGGCACCGTGCACGACCAGCACCACAGGGCCATCACCGGCCGCCGCATACTCAATAGGCCCGCATGGCGTCTGTACGATGTGGCTGTCGGCCGAGAGGCGGTCGAGCGCGCGACGAAGATCCCGTTGATAGCATATGTACGCCACCCCGAACAGTCCAACAAGAAGGAGGACAGCCAGAGCCAGCACGGTTCGACTTACAGTTAGAGGTTCCACTGGTACTCCATCGGCCTAACGCGCGGCTGACGCGCCGCTTTCTGGCGCGTCGCTGTCGATCCGAAGATTAGATTCCACTGTAGTTTTATGCTGTTCCCACCATTCGTAGCACTTGCCACAGAGCCGACGGCTTCAGGGAGAGCATCTGCGAAACCTCGACACAGTTGGCATAGCCGCACTGAGCACAAACAGAAGGATTATCAATATCTCTGCAGCACTGAAATATCCGATCTTTTGTTCCAAGTTCTATCTGAGGAATAGGTCTTTTCCAGTCATTGTTTCTCAAGGCCTTGTAGGCCGCGCGGGAAAGAACTATAGGATATCCTTCGCTCTTGAGTCGCCAGATATCGTCTAGCAGCCTTTTCCTTTCTTCCAGGGAAACCCCATGCGTTTGAACAATCTCGGGCCAATGGGTCAGAAGATTAAAAGATATCCCCTTGAATAGTTTCGTATCGCTCACTTCTTCGACAAACCGACGTAAGTGCTGAGCATTGGCCCTGCTAAAGGTGATTGACGCAAAGACTTTCTTTGTTACCGCGTTTCTCACATTCCGTAATATGACATCATATGAATTGCCTCTGATCTTATCGTGAATATCCTTCGGCCCGTCAATTGTAACAATGTAGTTGCTGTTCGCTATTGATAGTGGTCGTGTACCATTGGTAAAAATAAAAACTTCAAGAAAACCTATATCTCGGGCAAAACGAACCAGTTCCTCCAGATTATGGCCGTCGTCTTCCCAGACCATCGGTTCACCACCTGTAAAATAGAGTGAGCGATGGCCTCGGGCGTAGGCCTCCTGTATTGTCTTCTTCGCCTGTTCAAATGAGAAGTGATAGCGTCCTGAGTTCTTGCTTTCGCAATAGAAGCAGTTCAGATTGCATTTGTCGGTTATGACCATCCCGAACAGATACGGCACCTCTTGCCGGAGGATGAAAGTCCTGAATCCGTACACCAACCAGCTGGCAACTTTGCCGACCATTATAGGAACACCTCCGAAGGCCATGCTTCACGTCGGCACGAACCCCACAGTCTGTTAATATAATTGAGACTATATTCATTTTGAAGACGATGAATCCAATACGCGCCTGATTCTGTAACGTAGTAACCGCCGTTCTTTTTCCCGATCATGCCAGCCATTTCAAACGGTGTTAATACCTTTGAGAATACTGAATCCAATGTGTTTGTGCTGCCAAACAGATCCTGAAAATCATTGTTCAGTATCTTAAGCTCGTAAACTCTCCAGTAGAGCCAATAGGCCATTTCAAGGCGCTTATCAACAGGCATGGACAGCACTATCGGTCTCTTGTTGGGCAAAGTTGCTGCGTATGCCCGTACATCAAACGTGTTTACATAAAAATCAGTTCCGGTCATCGATGCTGCACTGGGACCAAAACCAATATAGTGATGCCGCGTAATTGAGCTGAACTTCTTTTTCTCGGGTTTGAGCCAACTCCAGACGGCACACCGGTTAAATCCTGCCTGTTCTGCATAGGACTGCGTGAGATCAAGCATAGCTCGAATTACGCGGCTAACTGGTCGTTTGACTTGCCGTATGCGTTGGGATTGACCAAGGTCCGAATACGGGAAGGAAAAGAGCGGATAGGTACTGATCTGGTCAACACCTTCTGAAATAACAGCCCTGAGATCATCCTCCCAATCCTGTAGTGTTTGACCTGGGAGAGCAAACATCAGATCAGCATTAACTGAATCAAAACCGACATCGACAGCTCTTCTGAGAGCGTCAATAGCAGTCTCGCCGTCATGATTCCTTCCGATCGTCTTAAGTATGTGATCTGAGGTTGATTCAACACCAACCGACAACATGGAGACGCCAACATTCTTTAATGATGCAAGACACTCTGTATCCATGTTGCCGGGGTGCAACTCGATGCAGATATCACACGACAGGGCAAATGCCTCTTTCAAATGGCTTAGGATTCGAATAAGTCCATTCAAATTGACCGTGGGTGTTCCACCGCCGATATAGAGCGAGACGAACTCACAGCCGTCTAGCGACGACTTGTATAGCTCGATCTCCTCGTGGACTGCGCGCTCATATTGATCGAATAATTTCTCATCATATTCAATTCGGTTATAGGGACAGAAAGAGCAGAGGTTTTTACAGAAAGGGACGTGTAAATAGAGACCGGCGCGTTTTAAGTTATTAGGCCACGCGGGCTCAAGAGGGCGCATATGGAACCGACTCCACTGTCCTGTTACGATTTTCTGAACGAGCGGTTTCCAAATGAATTTAGCAGGTAGCATACACTCCTTTTGAATCTAACGAGTCTGTAGAAAAAGTCCAAAATCAAACTGCTTCCCTTTTGTTCTGCTCTTTTTCATTTGTCCCTTTGTTTTGATTCTTGCTCTTCCCCAAGTTGAGCTTTTTAATGCCTCAGTCCTGTCCGGGGCAAGGCTTTTTTCGGCCCTGATCGGTCTTTATTTCCTTTCTTCTTACGCAAACCCTTCTCCATACCGGTGAATTTTGATCAGGTTATGAACTATGCAGTAGAGCCTCCATTGAGTGCCCACTTTCTTTCCCCCTCGTAAGGAGAATCTGTCCAGTCCCA
The DNA here is from genome assembly GCA_029858145.1 of Nitrospirota bacterium. Classification (GTDB taxonomy): domain Bacteria; phylum Nitrospirota; class Thermodesulfovibrionia; order Thermodesulfovibrionales; family UBA6898; genus JAOUFP01. The sequence continues at coordinate 3,173 of JAOUFP010000353.1, forward strand.
GGGTGGAGCGGATATTGGCAAAGGGCGGCTCGGCTGTCCCGAGTCTTCTGTTGTAGATGAGTCTGCCCTTTATTGAGTCGATCTTTTGTTTCATCCGCTGGGTAAAGGTATATGGTGCGTTTTCAGAACGTCCCTGAAAGAAGGCAACCTGTCTGGCCTCTGTGCGATCGGGGTGCTTAAGGCACTTCTCCCTCGCTTCACACACCCTGCAGTCTGTCTTTCTCCCGTGGAACTTCATGGCTTTG
>JAOUFP010000354.1 GCA_029858145.1 Nitrospirota bacterium
TCCCTATCGGGGAATGGATTCTCAGGGAAGCCTGCAGTCAGGTCTGTGCGTGGCAGAAGCACTATACCATGACCACTCCTCTGAAAATCAGCGTGAATATTTCGAGCAAGCAACTCTCCCAGCCTGATTTCGTCAAACGGGTTTCAAACATCCTCGATGAAACCGGCCTTGACGCAAGCTGCCTCGCACTGGAAATAACAGAGAGCATGATTATGGAGAACCCGGAGGCTTCAGGTACCATCATGGCCCAAATCAGAAACCTGGGGATCCATATTCACATAGATGATTTCGGCACCGGGTATTCATCACTGAGCTATATTCACAGGATTCCTGTCAACGCGCTGAAGATCGACCGCTCCTTTGTAAACAAAATGTTCGCTAATGATGAAAATATGGAGATAATCAAGGCGATTATCTCTTTGGCGCATAATCTGAACCTGTATCTGATTGCCGAGGGGCTGGAACTGTCCGATCAGGTGACGCATTTAAAGAAATTGAAATGCCACTACGGCCAGGGATATCTGTTTTCCAGACCGATGGAAGTTAAGGCTATCGAACACTGGCTTGCCTCGGGAAATCCCTTTTTCGTCCAATCGTAACAGAGAAAGAATTCATGCCGGAAATTGCTGACCGGAAGCATACCTTCCGGCGGACAGTTCCGAAAAAATCAAAAACAGCCGCCGAAAAAGTGGAATTTAGGCGACCGATTGAAAACTATGCAGGAGGATGAAGCTTTCATCGCAGTATTTTCATAAGACATCTTACACGCGGAGAAACTTCACTTCCTCATACAAAAAGGCTGATTTCCTCAGCAGCCAAATTCCGCCCCATGAAAGGTTTTTACGCGTATATGCCTGCCATGACTGTTGATATCCGCATTTTTTACATTAAACGGATCAGCCGTTAAGGTTCTTTTCCTGCAATTTTGCCTTAAGGATATCGCCAAGGCTCCCGAGTCCGCCTGATGTCCCTTCAGGCTTTTTCACGGCACTCACGTACTGGTCGTACTCTTCCCTTGCCGCTTTTTCCATTACCGCTTTGCGGCTCAGGCGGACCTTGGTGCTCGCTGTATCGACATCGACCACCGCAACCTGCATCTCTGTGCCGGGTGGGAACATGCGCTTATGGTCACTTCCCTGGGGAGTTCCCATCTCGGAATTAGGGATCAGCCCGTTGATGCCGTTGCTCATCCTGAGGAATATTCCGTAAGGCATGACCTTGTCAACTACCCCGTCTATCACTTCACCCACCTGGGGCAGCACAATTTTTTTCGGCTCCACTTTTGGCTGCATCGAGAGAGAGATCTTCCTGTTTTCAGAGTCAACAGACAAAACATATACTTCGACGATTTGTCCAACTTCAACAACCTCTTTGGGGTGGTTAATACGTCTCCCTGCTCCAAGGTTAGAAATATGGACAAGTCCGTCGATTCCCGGTTCAAGATTCACAAAGGCCCCGAACGGCGCAAGCCTCACAATTGTGCCCTTCAAACATCCGTCCACAGGGTACTTGCCCGGCACAAGGGACCAGGGATCCGGCTGTAAAGCCTTCATGCTCAGGGTGAGGCGGTTGTTGTCCCAATCCAGGGATATGATCTTTGCAGTCACTTCCTGTCCGAGGCTAAGCGTGTCTTCAGGCCTCTCGATTCTCGTCCATGAAAGCTCGCTGGCAGGAATGAGACCTTCCATACCGCCGACATCAACAAAGGCGCCAAACTTCTGCAATGAACTAACCCTGCCCGTAATCACGGAACCCTCCTTCAGGGTCTCCTTCAGCCTTTCAATGCTTGCCTGTTTTTCCTGTTCGAGCAAAACTCTCCGCGAGAGGATAATATTGCGCCCTTCCTCTTCATATTCAAGTACTTTAAACGGGAAAGTCTGACCAAGGTAAATACCTCCTTCGCGGCCGCCTCTCATGTCGATCTGAGAATAGGGACAGAAGCATCTCACTCCGCCGACCTGCACCTCAAATCCGCCTTTCACTTCACGCTTCACTTCACCGTTCACCGGCAATCCCGCTTCATAGGCGCTCTGGATCGATTTGAGCTCAACAGCAGAGTACCCATTGACCAAAGTCGTCAGCTTCCTGATGCCATCTTGAACTGAAAGGAAGAACGCCTCTATCTCTTCGCCTTCATGAATGCGCACGGAACCATCCTTGTCAATAAACTCATCCAGGTCAATAACGCCTTCACTTTTTCCGCCAAGATCGATATACACAAGATCTCCCGATATGCTCACCACTCTGGACTTCACCTTCTGTCCCGGCGCGAGCCTCATTGATCTGGTTCCGCTTTTTTCAAGCAGTTTCGCAAAGCTCTCTCCCTGTTCTGCTGACTTATTTTCGATATTTTCGTAATCCATAATGCTCAACCTCACTATATATTTGGAATTTATTTCTCACTCAAGACGACTCCCTGGATTTTTTACAGATCAGGAAGGATTGTACGAGAAAAATACGGCTATTAAGTTTAAAGGATTTCGGCCACCGGAGTCAATTTCAACTATCAGCACAGGAGCGCTGATACGAAACAGCAAACATTCGATATAATTCAACAGCAAAAAAAGCAGACTGATCTTTTTTTAACATTCAACTGCAGTTCTCGTAATTTCAGGAGTAAAATAAAATCATGGGGAAAATAATTCTTCTCAAAAAGAACCCCTGCACTGACTGCAATTTCTGCCAGTTCTGCAGTGAAACCCGCTGCGGCATGTGCAGGCAAGCGCCGGTCAAAAAGAAGAAAAAGACCAAAGGGAAAAACCACAAGCCTCTTTTCCGTCCCTACTGATTCCCGAGACTGTCGCTGCCCTTCATTTGCGTGCCGTTGATGTACGGGTTACTGCTTCGCCATTAAACCAGCCGGGAAAGGCGGGCCGGGGTCAGTTCAGGCCAGCGTATTTCTCGATAATCTCCAAGGCCTTCCCGACAGCGCCTGCTTTGCTCACATACAATCTTCTGGCCTTTTCACCCGCTGCCCTGGCGATATCAGGCCGTTCAAGAAACTCTCCCACCTTTTCTGCAAGGGAGGATGGCTGGACTTCAAAAGCTGCCCCCTGTTCGTAGAACTCCCTGACAAAAGGAAAATTCTCCATATGCGGACCGCACAGGATCGGCTTTCCCCAATAAGCTGGCTCAAGCGGGTTCTGCCCCCCGGTGCCGGCAAAGCTTTTCCCTATTATCGCTATGTCAGCAATGCGGTATACCAAAGACAACTCCCCTACAGTGTCCAGAAGCAGGACCTTTTCATTGACTGCTTCTCCTGCGAAATCATGAACTGCGAGTTCACTTCGCCTCACAAACGGGATTTTTTTTGCCCTGAGCAGGTCAGCGACTTCATTGAAGCGCTCCGGATGCCTCGGGGCCAAAATAAGCCTGAGGTCCGGAAACCTGTTGAGATTTTCCAGGTACGCGG
>JAOUFP010000356.1 GCA_029858145.1 Nitrospirota bacterium
CTCCTTTATGTTTGTATTCTCTTGTTATCTTGCTTTCAGTTTAACGTAAAGCAACGGTCTTAACAATTGGAAGGAGTTCCTAGTCAAAGGGGTATCTTTTCCTAGAGAGAGGGGGGAAAGTGATTAATCGTGAAAGATTCCCGCGCCGGTCGGCAAGAAGGCCGATTTCCCGGGGAGAACGAGTCGCCTGAGGAGACCCGACCCTCCAAAAATACGGCGGGCAAGCAGGCGGGAAGACAATATTATCAGAAAAGGAAATTATGAGACACTACACCAGTCTTATGGAAAGGTCAGGTTCAATACCTGACCGGGATCCCCGGGGGTTCCGAGATCTTTGCCGTCAAACCTCAAAGCAACTCCGCCTGCGTTGCCGATTTTCAGTGCAGCGCTGCCTTCAAATTCCCAGCGTTTTGATTCACCGGACCTGAGAAGCACCTCGTCGATATCTCCGTCTTCAAAACGTATCTGGAGCCAGGCAGTATCGGATGCGGTTATTACAACCTGGTGTGCTTTCTTTTCCGGAGCAGCCGGAGTTGGTTCACTTATCCTGGTTTCTTCGGGTTTGGTCTCTGCAGGCCCTGCCAATGGCGCGACCGTATCAAGTAGTGGAGCGGCAGGTACAGGAATTTTTTCTTCGACTGAAGGAGCACCTTTTACAGCTTGCATGGGGACAGTTTCCTTTTTCAATGTATACGTGTAGACAACAAAAGTCAGGGCTCCTGCCACAAGGGCGAAAATCAGATAGAAATACACCGGCACTTTTCGTTTGAAGGAAGAAACGGGAATTATGGTCGATGGCTCGGGAGTTGCGAGATGTGAGACGAAATTTGCTATTATCGGGTCTGCGTCGACGTCGAGATATTTCGCGTAACAGCGGATATAGCCGATTGTATAGACAGCTACCGGCAGTTTGTCAAAAATATCGTTCTCAATTGCGGAAAGACATTCGGCATTGATCTTAAGAGCATCTGAAGCCTCCTTGATATCAATCCCTAATTCTTCGCGCCTCTTTTTTAATATTTCTCCGGCCAAACCTCGTTCACCAAAAACACCACCTATCAGAAATTATTATAATATTATTATCAAAAAGCAAATTATATGCAAGTCTCAATAATTTTTTATCCGCATTTCTTCATCACCTTTCCGCGAAGGTCAATCGTAAACCCTTTATGGTAATATAGGTTTACAATGATACGGGTTGTTATAACAGGAATTGGCGCGGTCACCCCTCTTGGAAACAGCTTTCCGGATTCGTGGAGCGCGATAAAGGCCGGCCTTTCAGGCATCCGCACAGTGACAAAGATTTCCGCGTCGCAAACAAAATGGAAGGCAGCAGGTGAAGTCGCTGATTTTAAGGCATGCGAGTACCTGGGTCACAAGGAATTGCGCAGGCTTGATGCTTTTGTTCATTACGCGGTAGCGTCAGCAGTCATGTCTGCGGAAGATGCCGGGCTTATTCAGCCGCATACCCGCCCTCCCGATGACGACTACCTCACGTCAGGCGGTGTCATTATCGGATCAAGCAGGGGAGGCATAACCACACTTGAAAATGCCTTTATGCATATGCGGGACTCGGTTTTAAACGGTCACGACTGCCGGCTGTCGCCTTACCTTATGCCCGCCACTACAATCAGTATGGGGGCATCCTATATAGCCCAGCGGCTTGCCATAAATGGGTATTGCCTCGCCCTGTCAAACGCCTGCGCTTCGGGTTCAAATGCGATCGGAGAAGCGTACCGGCTGCTGAAGGCCGGCTTCAGGGGCCCGGTAATAGCCGGCGGCACCGACGCACCCCTCTGCAGGGTATGTATCGAAGGTTATGGCAAGGCCGGGGCGCTGTCAAAGCACGAACCGGCCTTTGCAAGCAGACCATTTGACAGGCAGCGGGACGGGTTTGTGCTTTCGGAAGGTGCTTGTACGCTGGTGCTCGAAAATCTTGACAGCGCTTCGAGCCGCGGGGCAAACATTTACGGGGAAGTCATCGGCTATGGCAATACCGTCGATGCGTTTCACCAGACAAAGCCGGACCTGAAGGGAGAGATGCATGCCCTGCGCTCCGCGATGGCCGATGCCGGAATAAGCCCGGCTGACGTTGACTATATAAACGCGCATGGCACATCAACACCCATCGGCGACCGTGTTGAAGCCGAATCCATACTCTCCGTATTCGGCAAAAAAGCATCTCAGATTCCTGTCAGCGCGGTGAAATCAATGACAGGCCACATGCTTGCCGCATCAGGCGCATTCGAAGCCGCCTGCACGGCAATGAGCCTGCGGGAAGGCCTTGTCCCTCCCACAATAAACGTCAGGGAAAAAGACAGCAGATGCGGCATCAATCTCCTTACAGAAAAAATCAATCTCCCCATGACAACTGCCCTCTCCAGTTCGTTCGGGTTCGGGGGCGTGAACGCCGTGCTGATTTTCAGGAAATTACAGTGATTTTTCATAAATCCTGTATTTTTTGTAAAGCCGCCCATCCGCCATTTCGATAATTCTCTGGACAGGGATGTTATCCTCGAGTATCCAGGAAAACTCGACCTTTTTGTACCCCCCTTTTCTGATCCCTTTAAATGCCTCCCTGAGGAGCATGGCATCCACCCCTTTACTTCTGTACTCATGCTTTATTCCCAGCAAAAGGAGCCTGAGTCCTGTTATCTTTCTGGAATAATACAAAGCCTTTATTACCGTAAGGGGGGTAAGCCTGCCGCGCATGTGCCTGAGGACGAAATTGAAATCCGGGAGCAGTCCAAGAAAACCAACCGGCCTGCCGTGATCCTCGGCGATCAACGTCAACCCGGGCACCGCAATCTGTTTGAGCCTTTTCCCGAGATGAAACAGTTCATCATCGGTGAGCGGGATAAACCCCCAGTTCTCTGCCCAGGCTGAATTATAAACGTCCCTGAATACTTGCATCTCTTCGTTAAATCTTTTTTTCTCAATGGGCCTCACGCTTATTCCACGCTTTCCCGCAATAGCCGCTACCCTCAGCACCTTTTCCGGAAGGGTTTCCTGAACATCATGGATATACGCGTACAGGTCCTTTGCCTTATCCATGCCGCACTTTTCCATGAGCTTTTCATAATACGGCGGGTTATAGGGGGTCATGAGCATAGGAGGGAGATCAAAGCCTTCAATGAGAAAACCGCACTCCTCATTCGTCGAGAAGTTCATGGGCCCTCTCATCGCCTTCATCCCGTTCATCTTCAGATCGTGCGCTGCCGCGTCGAGGAGGCTCCCTGAGACGTCAGCATCATCGATCGACTCGAAAAAACCGAAAAATCCCGTTTCTTCTTTATGAACGTCCATATGCCTTTGATTCACAATCGAGGCTATTCTTCCCAGGATTCTCCCTTCATGCACCGCCAGAAAATAATTCACCTTGGCATGCTTGAAGAAAGG
>JAOUFP010000018.1 GCA_029858145.1 Nitrospirota bacterium
CCTGCTATCCACTCCCGCAGATCAGGAGGCAACAACATGGGTGTGTCTCTGTCTATGTTGATATATTTTTCCATGACATCTATTATGCATTGAATAGCTAAGTCCGACAGGCTCTTAGCCCAAAAAGTGCGATAACTTTCTATCCGCAGTGTCACAAATGCCTTCAAAGTCTTTTCATTTCAACAGGATATTACCATATGCCATAATGCAAATCTCAGTCGTTCTCTGTATATTTTTTTATGCTTATCAGGAATTGGTTATGGCATGTATAAGGTGTTGCTGCAAAATACTTTTCAGTCATTCATGCCCTGCTAATGCATTTTTTGGGTTATTCTCATTGAAGGAATCCGCCCTTTTTCACAGCACACTGTCGAGAAAACTCCGGCCGTACCGCATTGTTCTTATCCTCTCGTCGCAGATTACAATCTTTCCCGTATCGGTTTTTGAGCGGATAAGCCTGCCGAAGCCCTGCTTGAACTTCAGCACGGCGCGGGGCAGGGAATATTCGGTAAAGGGGTTGCCGCCGTTTTTCCGTATCTGCTCTGTTCGCGCTATGACCATGGGCTCTGTCGGCACCTCGAACGGGAGTTTTGTGATGATGAGGCACTTCAACGCATCACCTTTGACGTCAACGCCTTCCCAGAATGAGTCGAGGCCGAAGATGATGCTGTTTTCGCTTTCCCTCATGATATGAAGCATCTGTTTGTTCTGCAATGCGCCCTGGAGCATCGGATTGAACCCCAATTGTTTCAGATCGCCGTGGGCCAGTTCCCAGGTCTTTCTCATTGCTTCCCGTGAAGTGAACAGCACAAGAATGCCGCCGTCTGTTTTTGCGGCCTCTTCGACTATCACCTGCGCGAGTTTTTCAGTGCTGCCTTCATTTTTGAGGTTAATGTCACGCTTTATTTCTACGGCAATCTGACTCTTCAGGTCAAAGGGAGAGGGGACGGACAGCTTTTCAGAATCCCCGAGGCCGAGCACGCCTGAAGTTGCGCGAAAATCGCCGGAGACCGAGAGCGTCGCAGAGGTGAGAATGACAGCGTTGTAAAGGGGAAGGATACTTTGTTGCACAAATTCACCCGGGGATACCGGTGCCATCCTGAGGGATATCTTTCTTTCTTCTATCTCGGGCCATCTCACGAATCCGTCCATGCCTTCAGGAAATGTCTCCATCGCCTCAGCGAGTTTGACCAGTTTCATGAGCGCTGCCTTGAGTTCTATCTCATCATCCTCCTGAAAGAGCCCCGTGGCTGATTTCCTGATGTCAGCGATGAGCGATTTAAGCGAATCAGACAGACTCTGCATCGTCTCACTCAACCTGAATCTGCCGGGAATGATTTCCCTGTTGGTGAGTTCATTCCTGACCTTTACCCAGAAGAGCCCCGTCTCGGTCCTCAGGGATTCTACGGCCTGAAAAAGCGCCGGTGACCGGGAAAGAAGGCCTTTGTATATGCCGCGATGATCGACTTTGAGCAGCTTGTTGAAAATGTATTCGATCCCGCGCGCAGAGAGAGTGATGCCGATCTGGTCGCAGAGGACACTGTCGAGCGCATGCCCTTCATCCACCACGAGAACATCTGCCATGGGAAGTATTCTCCCTTCATCGGACATCATCGCATTAAGGGTAGTTAAGGCATGGTTTGCCACAACAATCTGGGCCTTTTCCCACCTCTGTCGCGCTGCAAAGTAATGACAATTTCTGTAATAGGAACATTTTTGTGCCCTGCACGCATCTGCATCCGAGCAGACGCTTTCCCATATTGAATTCATGTCAGGCCCGTATTCTTCCCTGTCTCCGCTCCCTGTTTCCGATGCCCATCCAACGATTCTCCGGTACTCGGCATTCTCTTGCCTGTCATCTGATCTGAACGCGTTCATCCTCCTCAGACAGAGATAGTTTCCCCTGCCTTTTGCCACGGCGTAGCTGAACCCATGCAGCGAGCAGAGAAATCCCAGGTCTTTTGAGGCGAGCTGTTCCTGGAGGTTGATCGTCTTTGTTGCGATGATCGCCTTTTTGCCGGAAAGGATTATGGGGATGAGATAGGCGAAGGTCTTGCCGGTGCCGGTTCCCGCCTCTGCCAGGAGGATCCCCCCCTCTTCGATGATCTTCGCGCAGGCGCTCATCATGGTCTGCTGAGGAGGCCTCAGTTCGTAGTTCTCCATTGCATTTTGAACCGTGTTCCGGAGAAATTCCGCCGACTGCTGTTCGAGTTCTGAATCCATATGCCTTTTCTCTGTCAATAGAGTTTTTGAAGAATATGGATAGTATTGTAAAGGATAAAGAGGTTTTAATTCTCTGTTTTCTCTGTGATGGCGGGCTCATTCAATCTAACCTTCCTCAACAAGTGTCCGCGGGCATTCCAGGGCAATTATTTGTCTGCGGCCCGCAGTTCAAATACAACAGGAAAGCCCCTTTGAGCAAGGGTTTGGAGCAGGAGAGGCCGGCCTGCAGAATCCTGTTGCACACTTCCCCGCAATGCCCTAAAATAATTGAAATATAAAAATAGTATCAGGTATGATATTCTTTATTTTGAAGTAAATAGAATTCTCCGGAGGTATTAAAATTAAGCTTATAACGGAAGACGGAAGTCAACGGGATATTATTGAAGTAGCTGAAATCGAAAAGCATCTCAAAAAAGCAAAAGCAATAGCCATAAAAGTAAACGGCCAGCCTGCTGCACTGAATTCGACCGGTACAATCAGGGACACTGATACGGTAGAAGTCATAACCTATGATTCAGATACGGGCAAGGAAATATACCGGCACAGCACCTCTCACGTTATGGCCCACGCGGTGAAAAAACTGTTCCCTGAAGTAAAGCTAGCCATAGGGCCTGCAATACAGGATGGCTTTTATTATGATTTTGACCTCGATAGGGCATTCACCCCCGAAGACCTTGCTTCAATAGAAAAAGAGATGGCCGAAATTATCAAGAAGGACTCGCCTTTTGTAAGAAAAGAGATGTCCAGAGAAGATGCCATCAGGTTGTTTGAGGAAATGGGGGAGCGTTACAAGGTCGAGCTCCTGAATGAGCTTTCAGATCCGACGGTAACAGTTTATGAGGAAGACGGATTTGCTGATCTGTGCAGGGGCCCACATCTCTCCTCGACCGGAAAGATCTCCGCGGTAAAACTGCTGAGCGTTGCCGGCGCTTACTGGCGGGGCGACGAGAAGAACAAGATGCTTCAGCGCATCTACGGCACTTCATTCAACAACAGCAAAGATCTGAAAAAGTATCTTGATTTCCTCGAAGAAGTCAAAAAGAGGGACCACAGGCGCCTAGGGAAAGAGCTGGACCTTTTCAGCATAAACGATGAAATCGGCTCCGGTCTTGTTTTATGGCATCCAAACGGCGCTATTATCAGAAAGACGATCGAGGATTTCTGGAGGAACGAACATCAGAAGGCTGACTATAAACTGCTCTACACCCCCCATATCGCAAAGCTTGAACTCTGGAAACGGAGCGGCCACCTCGATTTTTACAGCGAAAACATGTATTCCCCCATGGAGGTGGAGGGGGTAGACTACGAGTTGAAGCCGATGAACTGTCCCTTTCATCTGAGCGTTTTCAAAAGCAGCCTCAGGAGTTACCGGAGCCTGCCGATACGGTATGCCGAACTGGGGACTGTCTACAGATTCGAGCGCTCCGGTGTTCTCCACGGCCTGCTCCGCGTAAGGGGCTTTACCCAGGATGACGCGCATATTTTCTGCCGCGAGGACCAGATCGAAGAGGAGATACAGCGGGTGCTTGATTTTACCCTTTTCATGCTGCGGACCTTCGGGTTTGAAAGTTATGATATCTATCTTTCGACCAGGCCGGAAAAGTACGTAGGGAGCGCGGAGAACTGGGAAAGGTCCACGAACGCACTCAAAATGGCGCTCGAGGCAAAGGGGTTGAACTTCATGGTCGATCCTGGTGAGGGTGTTTTCTATGGGCCCAAGATCGATATCAAAGTCAAGGATTCGCTCGGGAGGCCGTGGCAGTGCAGCACGATACAGGTGGATTTTAATAATCCCGAGAGGTTTGATATAACGTACAGAGGAGCTGACGGCAAGGAGCACAGGCCTATCATGATACACCGGGCCTTGATGGGTTCGCTTGAACGCTTCTTCGGCATTCTCATCGAAAACTATGTCGGCGCCTTTCCGCTCTGGCTGTCTCCGGTTCAGGTATCGGTACTTACCATCGCAGAGAGACATGATGCGTATGCTGAAAAAATGGTGGCGGAACTCAGCCGTAACAACATCAGGGCTGAACTGGACACGGACAATGAAAAAATCGGGAATAAGGTCAGAAAGAGCAGTGTTAGAAAAATTCCGTATTCGGTTATAATAGGCGATAAAGAAGTTGCCGATGGCAAGGCAGCGGTGAGAAGGCGTAACGGGGAAAATATAGGCCCTTTTACATTGGATGAATTGATATCTTTTCTTTCTGAAGAGATAAACTCCAGGAGGTGAAAACATAAGCGGCAAAGACGTCGGCAAGGGTATAAGAATCAACGAACAGATCAGGGCAAGAGAGATACGGGTCATTGATAAAGAAGGACAGCAACTGGGAGTTATGTCTGTCAGGGATGCCCTTAAAGTCGCCGAAGAACGGGAACTGGATCTGGTGGAAGTTTCCCCGACTGCTGTTCCTCCTGTATGCAAAATACTTGATTTCGGAAAGTACAAGTATCAACTGAACAAGAAACATACCCAGAAAAAAACGGCTGATATTAAAGAAGTCAAGGTGAGACCCCAGGTAGGTGAGCATGATCTTGAACTGAAGATACGGAACATCAACCGGTTTATCGAGGATGGGGACAAGGCCAAGATCGTGATGTATTTCAGGGGGAGGGAAATTATCAGACCTGAGATCGGGATGAAGGTTTTTGATAAGATATCGCAGAGGCTGACAGGCAAGTTTCAGATAGAGCAAAAGCCCAAGTTGGAGGGGAATCACATAACGATGGTTGTTGCTCCCAAGTCTTAGTTCTTTAGTCGTGACAAATATTTATTTTTAGGTTATACTTATAACCTTGTTTTAATAGAGAAATAAGGGATGATGGTCATCTTCTTGTTTCACGTTTTCAGAATTACGAATTTGAGGAGGAGAGATGCCGAAGATAAAGACGCACAGAGGGGCTGCCAAAAGGTTTAAGCTGACGGCTTCCGGGAAGATAAAGAGAAGAAAGGGCTACAAGAGCCATCTTCTTACCGGCAAGCCCGCGAAGAGAACCAGGGGACTGAGAACAGCTGTACTGGTTGCTGACAGCGATCACAAAAACATCAAGACGCTTTTACCGTATTTATAAAATATCTGTAAAACAGATAACTGAATCAAGGGACAAGATGAATTGAGTATAGGACGACGTTTATGCTGTTCCCTTTATTTTCATTGAGGAGGAAGAAATGCCTAGGGCAAAAGGTGGTTTTAAAACAAGAAGAAGAAGAAAAAAAGTCCTTGAAAGGGCAAAGGGATATTACGGCGCCAAAAGCCGTCTTTTCAGAGTTGCTACTGAGACTGTGGATAAAGCGCTTCAGTACGCTTACCGTGACAGAAAGGCGAAGAAACGTGAATTCAGGGCATTGTGGATTACGAGAATAAGCGCTGCCGTACGGGCGACCGGGATGAATTACAGCCAGTTTATGTGCGGGTTGAAAAAAGCAAACATCTCGCTCGACAGGAAGGCGCTTGCCGAGCTCGCCTACAGCGATCCAAAGGCTTTCAGCGAGATAGCAGAGACGGTTAAATCACAAGCCGCATAAAAATATTGTGGATGACCTGCATTCTTTAAAGAAAGCGTTTCTGGACGATATTGCGGCCGTTTCTGATCTCGACGGACTTCAGCAGATAAAATCAAGATACAGCGGAAAAAAAGGGCTTCTAACAGAAAAGTTAAAAGCCCTTTCTTCTATCCCGGCCGATGAGAGGCGCAATTACGGGAAACTGGTAAATGAGCTTAAGGATTTCATTGAAGGCACGGTAAAAGAGAAAGAACTTGCTTTCAGGGAAATTGAAAAGGAAAGACGCCTCCTTACTGAAAAGATCGATATAACGCTGCCGGGAAAACCCTTTTTCTTCGGCAGAAAACATCCCATATACCAGATTCTTGCAGAGATAAAGGATATCTTTGTTTCGATGGGCTTCGGTATTGAGGAAGGCCCCGAGGTGGAACTTGATTATTACAACTTTGAAGCCTTGAATCTGCCCAAAGACCACCCCGCCAGGGATATGCAGGATACTTTTTATGTTTCTGATGATGTAGTCCTCAGGACGCATACCTCGCCGGTGCAGGTAAGGGTAATGGAGAAGAAGAGCCCTCCGCTGAAAATTATAGCGCCGGGAAAGGTATACCGGTGTGATTCTGATGTCTCTCATACCGCGATGTTTCATCAGGTTGAGGGGCTCATGGTTGACACCGATGTATCCTTCAGTGACCTTAAGGGAGTGCTCGAACTGTTTGTACACAGTTTTTTTGGAAAAGATACGCCGGTCCGGTTCAGGCCGAGCTATTTCCCGTTTACCGAACCGAGCGCCGAAGTAGATATCGGATGCATATTCTGCTCGGGCAAGGGCTGCAGGATCTGCAAGACTACAGGCTGGCTTGAAGTCATGGGATGTGGCATGGTCAACCCGAGGGTGTTTGAGATGTCAGGCTACCGGCCGGAGGAATATACCGGCTTTGCCTTTGGAATGGGTGTCGAGAGAATGACCATGTTGAAATATTCTATAGACGATATCCGTCTTTTCTACGAAAACGATCTGAGATTTCTGAAACAATTCTGAAAAAATCAGGGGCAGGACAATGCGAATTTCGTTCGAATGGTTAAAGGATTTTGTTGATGTAACGGCATCGCCGGATGATGCCGCGCACAGCCTTACCATGGCAGGCCTCGAGATAGAGGGCATGGAGAGCGTTGAAGGCGATACGGTGATGGAAGTCAATGTTACTCCGAACAGGCCGGATTGTCTCAATATCCTCGGTATCGCGAGGGAAGCTGCTGCTGCCTTTGGTCTGCCGCTGAAAAAGCCTCGTGCCCGCATAGAAGGCTCCCGGGAGAAGGGGGATATCAGAGTTGAGATAGACGCGCCTGACCTCTGCGGCCGCTATACCGGAAGGGTGATAAGGGGAGTTTCAGTCGGTGAATCGCCTGACTGGATGAAAAAGAGGCTCGAAAAATGCGGCATCAGGGCGATTAACAGCGTTGTCGATGTAACCAATTATGTCCTTCTTGAACTGGGGCATCCGCTCCACGCCTTTGACGCAGACAGACTCGCCGGAAAAATGATCAGGGTTGCGAAAGCGGGAAAAGACAGATGCATAACAACGCTTGACGGTGTTGAGAGAAGAGTGCCTGAAGATACACTGTTGATATGGGACGGCAGGGAACCAGTCGCGATTGCGGGAATCATGGGGGGAGAGGGGTCGTCTGTTGACGTTTCTGCCAGGAATATTTTTCTCGAGAGCGCTTATTTTGATCCGTCCTCCATCAGGCGTTCGTCGAAAATCCTGGGGCTGAAGAGTGAATCGTCCTACCGCTTTGAGCGCGGGACCGACAGGGAGTATCTCGAAACGGCTTTAAACAGGGCTGCCATTCTTATACAGGAGATTGCCGGCGGCACGATACATGATATAGAGGATGTGTATCCGCAAAAACATGTCCCTGTTGCGATCGAAGTCCGGTATCAGAAGGCGAATTCCCTTCTTGGCACGAGCATCGAAAAAGAAGAGATGCTGAGAATTCTCGAAATGATAGAGATTTCGACGTGCGATAAGGGAGATTCATTTACTGCCACGCCGCCTGCATTCAGGGGAGATATCAGGGAGCCTGTCGATGTTATTGAAGAAATAGCAAGGTGTTATGGATACGATAAGGTGCCTGTCAGGATCCCGAAAACGTCTCTGCCTGACGGCATGCTTAATAAAAAAGAAAGACGCGTTGAAATGCTCAGGGAGGCGTTCAGAAAATGCGGATTTAATGAGGTTGTCAATTACAGCTTCATGAATCCTGACGACTTGAATATGCTTTCCATTTCTGAAGGCGATAAAAGAAGACGTCATATCTCGTTAATGAATCCCCTGAGGCAGGAAGACTCTCTTATGAGGACCATGTTGCTTCCCTCCCTCATAAACAACTTTCTCTATAATCTTGCGCGCGGGACAAGGGAAATATCCCTCTATGAACTGTCGCGCGTGTTTTTGGATGAGGGCGGCCCGCTGCCGAACGAAGAGTTGAAACTGGGGGGGATATATTTCCGGGAAAATTCCTCTGCCGTCTGGCATGAGCAGATACCTTCATTTTTCGTAGTAAAGGGAGTGCTTGAGGCGGTTTTCAGGGAGATGAAGGCCGGAGAATATTCCATGGTCCCTTCGAATGAGGTTTTCCTCCATAACGGGAAATCAGCGGACATCCTTTTTAAAGGACAGAAGGCAGGCTTCATCGGTGAAGTAAGTCCCCATATTATCGGGCGGTTAAACCTTAAAATAAAGAAGCCCGAGATTGTTGTTTTTGAACTTTCCCTTGACATCCTGCTTTCCATGGTGCAGGAGAAGACCGTCTTTGCGCAGATACCAAAATATCCTTCGATAGAGCGCGATATAGCGCTGGTGGTCGATGAACGCCTGACAGCAGGGGAGATTCTGGAGTGGTTGCGGGGATACGAGTCGCCGGTGATGGAAAGCGTCGAGCTTTTCGACTATTACAAAGGCAAGAATATTCCTGCTGACAAAAAGAGCCTTGGCTTCAGAATTGTTTACAGGAGTAAAGACAGAACCCTTACCGATACCGAGGTTGAGGCTGTGCACGGAACGCTGGTTGCATATATTCTGGAGAAGACCTCCGGAGAGTTAAGAGGATAACTCAGGTCAGCTTTTTATTTTGTATCCGGCCCTGACAACCGCATTCTCAATATCTGCCTGCTGAATTTTTGACTCATCGAAGGCAACGGTTGCAGTTCCTATCTCAACCGACAGGTGTGAAATGCCCGCGAGTCCTTCAATGGCACGTTTTACTCTCATCACACAGTGCTGACAGGTCATCCCTTCAATGTGTATGGTTGTTTCCGTCATCGGTTTCTCCCCTGATTGATTGATATATGTAAAATCAATTAGTTATTATGTTAATAAGTTTATTGCGAAAAAACAACATACCATATGAAAAAGAAGATCATAGCGTATCTTTCGCTGCTTTTAGCGTTTTTCAGTATCGGCTCTCTCATATCCATACTCTATATTACTTTCACCACATCTGAACTGAAAAAGATTATCACTTTGCACGGTGTAGAGATTTTAAGGCAGGACCTGGTCATAAAAATACAGAATGTAGAGCAGGACCTCCTTACGGTTCATACAGAATTAAGCAGCAGGCTTGATGCGATTGTCCTCAATGTCAACGACCTGGACAACGCAATCAATAATTGCAATAAATGTCATCATTCACCCTTGATAAACCGGAAACTTGATGATGTCCATGGACAGATTGAAAAATTCAAGACATCCCTCAGTTATTATATTACCGCTGCTGCAAATGAAGAGCGCATTCGTTCACTGAAGCTGGAGGCGTATAATATCGGCCATGAATTACTGAATATGACGACGGATATGGCTTTTATCGCCAACAAGAAATTGCAGGAGAGGACCCAAAAGGTCATTGAAGACGTAAGTCGTGTCGAGCAGATTCTTGTTATAACCCTGATGGCAACTTTTTTTATCGGATTATGGATGTCGGTTCACCTCACACGAAACATCATCAACCCGATACGGCAGTTGATTGAACTGTCACGAAAGATTGCATCGGGAAACCTTGGTTCGACTACCACCTATACTGACTCGACCGAATTCGGAGAGCTTGCTGCTTCTTTTAATGACATGAGCCTGTCGCTCAGGGAAAGCAATGAAAAGGTCGTCCGGAACCTGCACCGCTTGTCGGGTCTTTACCGCGTGACTCTTCCGCTCCATTCTGTCTCGGACGCGGAAGAAATTGTCAGGGCGGTGTCTTTCGGGGTCGCTGAATTTTTATCAGTTGAACAGTGCGGTCTTTTGTTGTTGGATGAGAAGACGGGATATTTTGAGCATGCACGTCCTGCAGTCGGCATCGCTGAAGCACAGGCCGCTTTATTGCGAATTTCCCGTAAAGAGGTTGAATATCTTTACAATCTGAACCATGGGAAGCCGTTGCTCATGAATGATCTGCGGCCGGAAAGTCTGCCGGAAGGAATACAGGGGAAGGGGAGCTGGGCCGCGCACAATATTCTTCTGGGGTGGGTGAGGAAAAAGGGGGATTTAATCGGGGTCATCAGACTCGCGAATAAAAAAGAAGGCAGGTTTGATGAAGAAACAGGGGGATTGCTGGGAATAATCTCGAATAATGTTTCCGTAGCGATCGAAAACGCAAGGCTCTATGAGAGCCTCCGGTTGCAGATGCAGCAACTGAAAGAAACACAGGAACAGCTGGTCCAGACCGCCAGGCTCGCAGCGATCGGAGAACTTGCATCAAATGTCGCCCATGAGATCAATAATCCTCTCACCAGTATCCTTGGATACGCTGAGCTGATAAAGGAAGAAGGCAACGTCGAGCATATTATGGGCGATATCGAAATAATCACCAATGAATCCCTTCGCGCAAGAGAGATTGTTCAGCAGCTTCTGGAGTTTGCCCGGAAGAAAACGCCGGATATGAAGGAATTCGAAGTGAACTCGCTGCTGAAGGAAGTTGTCTCACTGATTAAGGTTCAGTTTAAGGACAAAAAAATAAAGATGTACGAGGCGTATTCCGAACTTCCCCGCATTATGGGAGATCAGAACCAGTTGAAGCAGGTCTTCCTGAATATTATTAACAATGCTGTTGACGCGTTACCCGAAGGCCGGGGAGAAATAACCATTGGTACTCATTCTAATGACAGCTATGCGGTCATTGAAATCAGAGATACCGGCCCCGGCATAGCGGCCGAGGTTCTGCCGAGGATATTTGAGCCGTTCTATACTACCAAGAAGGAAAAGGGCACCGGGTTGGGGCTTCCGATCAGCTACAAAATAATACAAAGCCATAATGGCAGGATAGATGTGAAAAGTATAAAAGGAGAGGGGACTGTTTTCAGTATTTCTCTGCCTCTATTAAGTGAAAACCGTGAACAGCTCCGGACGGAATCGCCGAAGCTGTCCACAAATAATTAGATATTTACCGTGAGTATCTTCTTGACGATGTCAGGATAAG
Source organism: Nitrospirota bacterium (assembly GCA_029858145.1). Taxonomy (GTDB): domain Bacteria; phylum Nitrospirota; class Thermodesulfovibrionia; order Thermodesulfovibrionales; family UBA6898; genus JAOUFP01. The sequence goes on from JAOUFP010000018.1 coordinate 11,201, forward strand.
TGGCGATCAAACGCAGTTCATCGTCAGTCAGAGGCTTTTGTGTGTGGAGATTTGCATACTGAGCGAGTTCCAGTATCCTTCTTGCTTCATTGTCGTCGTGGAAGTGTATCCCCAGGTTGTCGTAGACGTGCCTGAAGCCCTTTATGCCGCCGTATTCGCCTGTGGTTATGATTCGTCCTGTCTGAAGGAGCTCCGGTTCCCCCCTGCCGACATCCTCGGGGTCATACAGTTCATAGTTTCTTCTGTCCTTGAGCGCTCCGTCTGCATGAATGCCCGACTCGTGAGCAAATGCGTTTGACCCCACGCCGGGCTGGTTGAGCGGTATCGGCAGACCAAAGGCATAGGATGCATACCGTGCGATTTTCCATGATTTCTTCAGGTCGATATTTTCGTCAAAATGCACCTTTTGGCTTAACCCGTGTGAGAAGCTGAGTGCCAGAATGGTCGAGACGAGATCGCAATTGCCGCAGCGCTCTCCATAACCGTTGAGCGTTGTGTTTATATAACAGTCGACCCCTGCTTCGATAGACCCCTGGGCGCCTGCGCAGGAGACCGCTTCCGCCATTCCCAGGTCATTGTGGCAATGCATCTCAAGGGGAAACTTTGTCGAAAGGGCCAGCGCCTTTATTCTTTCGTATATTGTTATCGGATCATCAGCGCCGAGGGTGTCGCAGTATCTGAAACGGTCTGCGCCGGCTTCCTTTCCCGCAATCACAAAGTCGATAAGTCTTTCGAGTTCCGTCCTTGAAGCATCTTCAGCATTGATGCCGACAGTCTCGGCTCCGAGTTCCTTTGCGGTACGGACCGCCTCAGCCATTGACTTGACGATATCTTTCCAGGTCTTTTTTCCCTGAAACTTGCCCTGTATCATGATTTCGGATGTCGACATGGAGATATTGAGATGCTTTATGCCGGGACAGTTCTTAAATGCGAGTTCCACGTCCTCCTTTACTGCCCTGCACCAGCCTTCGAGGTGGATTCTTTTTATAGCCCCGGCTTTTGCAAGTTCGAGATTGGCGTTAATATAATTGACCTCATGTTTCAGGGTGGGAAAGCCAATTTCGCTCTGGTATACGCCCATCTCGTCGAGATAGAGGTTGAGCATTGTTTTGGCAAGTTTGGGAAGGAGGATGCGCGAAGTCTGCACGCCGTCCCTGTTTGTAACATCTATAAAATAAACCTTAGCCGCCATAAGACCTCACTTTTCCCGTTTTTTGTCAAATTATTTAATAACATAAACATTGCAAATAAAACAATAGACAAAGGACTGGAAAAGATCATGCTAGTCTGTTAAAATTAATGCCGACTTTCAGGGGGTGAATAATGGATTTAAAAGATCAGGTAGTTTTGGTAACAGGCGGAGCAAGAGGAATCGGCAGGGCCATTGCTGAAAATTTTGCAAAAAGGGGAGCGCACCTGGTAATTGCCGACATATCCCTGAGCAGTGCCGAGGAGACCGCCCGGGAAATCTCTGCAGCCGGGGTCAGGACTCTGGCAGTGGGACTTGATGTTTCAAAATCAAACGATGTTGCCGCCGCGTTCGAAAAGATCATGAAAGATTTCGGACGCATAGATGTTGTAATAAACAATGCGGGGATAACGAAAGACGGGCTGATACTGCGCATGAAAGAGGAGGATTGGGACGCTGTCATAAGCATCAATCTCAAAGGAGTGTTCCTTTGTTCGAAAGAGGCCGTCAAATTAATGGTGAAGCAGCGTTACGGAAGGATCGTCAATATCGCCTCTGTAGTCGCTTTTATGGGAAATCCGGGACAGGCGAATTATAGCGCATCAAAGGCCGGCATCGTCGGCCTCACGAAAACCATTGCGAAAGAGTATGCGAGCAGGGGAGTCACCGTCAATGCCGTTGCGCCGGGTTTTATCGCGACTGCCATGACCGATGCTTTACCTGACAATATCAGGCAGGAAATGTTAAAATCTATCCCTGTCGGAACATTCGGCACCGTTGACGATGTCGCAAATGCCGTTGCTTTCCTCGCTTCGCCTGATAACGGATATATAACCGGGCAGGTGATTCATGTAAACGGCGGGATGTACATGTAGGAATGGTGCAGTATGTGAGTGACGAAGCGCAGTAGTTGAAAAAAATAAAATTTAAACTGGAGGTAGGTCAATGATTGATGAAAAAGTAAAGGAAATTATAGCGAAACAGTTGGGAGTAAATGCCGCAGAGGTAATATCCGAGGCATCTTTTGTCGAAGATCTCGGAGCTGATTCTCTCGATACCGTGGAGCTCGTCATGGCCTTTGAAGAGACATTTAATATAGAAATACCCGATGAAGATGCCGAGAAAATAACAAAGGTGAAAGACGCGATAGAATACATAAAAAACAAGCAGGCTTAATGGAAGAAAGAAGAGTTGTTGTCACTGGTTTGGGGCTTATAACCCCTCTGGGCATCGGGGTCCGGAAAAGCTGGGATGCGCTCATCGAGGGTAAATCAGGCATACGGAAAATTACCCAGTTCGACGCATCCGCTTTTCAGACACAGGTGGCAGGGGAAGTGGAGGGCTTCAACCCGGAAGACTATATTGAAGCAAAAGAAATCAAAAAGATGGACCGTTTCATCCATTTCGGGCTCGCTGCTGCGACCATGGCAATGGATGATTCGGGCTTATCTGTCGACGAACACAATGCCGGCAGGATCGGCGTCATTGTCGGGGCAGGCATGGGGGGATTGCCTGCTATTGAACGTTATCATTCGGTATTGCTGGAAAAGGGACCGAAAAGAATAACGCCTTTTTTTATTCCTATGGTAATCATTAATCTGGTGGCTGGACAGATATCGATCAAATTCGGGGCAAAGGGGCCGAATGCTTCACCGGTAACCGCCTGTGCAACCGGGAGTCACGCCATTGGAGATGCCTTCAAGATCATCCAGCGGGGTGATGCCGACGCGATGATTGCGGGGGGGGCCGAGTCGGTAATCACGCCTATGGGGATTGGCGGTTTTAACGCGATGAAGGCGCTTTCAACAAGAAACGACGAGCCTGAAAAAGCCAGCAGGCCATTTGATAAAGACAGGGACGGTTTTGTAATGGGAGAGGGGGCCGGTGTTCTGATTCTGGAGGAACTGAACCATGCCCTCCGGCGCAATGCCAGAAT
>JAOUFP010000019.1 GCA_029858145.1 Nitrospirota bacterium
GAATCTCATATGTATCCATTCCAAACACTGATGAATCCCAGGGGGTTTTTTTGAAAAATTCGCTATTCTCCATCGGGTGTAGTTTCCCTGATGACGTATAAGGGTCTTCTCTTTGTTTCGTCAAATGTCTTGCCCAGATAAATTCCGATAATGCCTAAAATGGCAATGATTATCCCGCCGATGAAATAGAACGAGACCATGAGACTGCTCCAGCCCATGATAGCGGAACCGTAAACGAAGGCCCGATAAAAAATATACAACCCATAGAGGAAGGCAAAAAAGGACATGGCAAAACCGAACTTCACAGACATATACAGGGGCTTGTCAGAATAGGCAATTATCGTATCAGTCGCCAATTTCCAGAGCTTCCTGAAGGTGTAGGTAGACTTGCCTTCATAGCGTTCTGCGTGTTGAACGTCGATGCTTGCGGTGGGAAAGCCCATCCAGTCCACCATTCCGCCAAAAAAACGCAATTTCTCACGCATGGTGCGATAGCATGTGACCACTTTTTTGGAAATAATGCGGAAATTACCTACCTCCGCGTCATAATTGATGCCTGACAGGTATCTGAATACCTTATAGAAAAGCCACGAAGACCATCGCTTGAGCATGTGGTCCTTTCTCCTGCCCCTTCGTGCCATGACCACATCGAAACCCTCGCGGGCTTTAGCGTACAGTCTTGGGATTTCCTCGGGCCGGTCCTGCAAATCGCAATCCATTACAATCACCCAGTCACCATTGCAGTGATCCAGGCCCGCTGTAATTCCATAATGCTGCCCGAAATTACGGCTGAATTGCAATCCCCTGACCCTTCGGTCATCGCGTGCCAACCTGGTGATAATTTCCCATGACCGGTCACCGCCGCAATCTTCTACCAGGATGATCTCAAAATTATGCGTCAGCTGCTCCAGGGAAGACCGAAGCCTCCTGTACAACTCATCAAGACAATCTTCAGCTTTGTAAACAGGAATAACGACTGATAAGTGCGGACATTCCCTCCCGATGCCTTCTTCTATCAATCTCTTTTCATTCCTCCTTATTTAAAAAGGGTTCTTTCTGCCGGAAAAAATTGTTTTTATCCATTAGTTTACTATGGATTGAAAAGTAAAGCCATACGTTTGATCTGTCGAAATTGATTTTTCATGTTGAATCGAACCAAATATTTGAATAAAAGTGCAGGCAGCAACAGGCTCTTGTCACTTCATGGACACTATATTGAAATTGAGGGAATATTGGCAAGTGCTGGCTAATGAGCATCCGTACGGTTCTTTGCATTTTTTGAAGTGTCATTCCGGTTTGACCGGTCTCCTCAGGCGACTCGTTCTCCCCGGCAGATCCGCCTGAGTGCGGACCGGGGCGAGAATCGTTTCCCTTTGTTAAGAAGGATTCCCGGCAAGCGGGAATGACAGAAATCTGTGAAGTCATTTATGGGACAGCACACCAGAGGTGCTGCCCTGAAAGCTTTTTCTCTTTTCACATGCCTGTCTCCTGGTAAGGTTAATTGAAGATTTCGGGTTAAATGCATCTTGGACGCGAATTCTGCTCATGATTTTTGTTTCTTTCAGCTTTATCCCATTAAGGCTGATTTCAAACATGGCTGTGTTTGATCCTGTTTATCGCATTCAGTTACAGCGAATCCCCTGATTCCGGTATAATATACTGCTCACGGAAACATGTGAGTCTTATAAGTGGCGCCTGGTTGCCATCCAAACTTTGCTTTCTTCGAGGTGTTATGTGGCATTACTAAGTTTACAGGGGGTGAAGCTTGCCTTCGGCGGCCCGGAACTGATCGACGGAGTCTCCCTGCAGATCGAACGGGGAGAACGTGTTTGTCTGGTCGGCAGAAACGGTGCGGGAAAATCCACCCTTTTGAAGATAATCACCGGCGAGATCATCCCTGATTCAGGTGAGGTGATACTGCCGCAGGGTGTGAAAATCGCCTCACTCAGCCAGGAAGTCCCCCGGGATATCTCCGGAACAGTATTTGAGGTCGCAGCAGGCGGACTCGGCAACACGGTCGATCTGTTTTCGAGGTATCACAGTGTGAGCAGCCGCCTCAGTCATGGCCACGACGAAGAACTGGTCTCGCAACTCGAGCGGATTCAGCACCGGATAGAATCAGCAGGGGGCTGGCAGCTGCGCAGCAGGGTTGAGACTGTACTGTCCCGACTCAGGCTGGAGCCTGACGCGCAGGTTTCCGATCTGTCCGGCGGCTACAAGAGGAGGGTCCTGCTCGCACGTGCGCTCGTGAACGAACCTGACCTTCTGCTTCTCGATGAGCCGACAAACCATCTCGATATTGCTTCGATCGGCTGGCTTGAGGAATTTCTTTGCGAGTTCCGCGGCTCCATACTGTTCATAACCCATGACAGAAGGTTTCTTCAGACTTTGGCGACGCGTATCATCGAACTCGACAGGGGAAGGGTCACCGACTGGCCGGGTGATTACGCAACCTACCTGAAGAGGAGGCAGTCAGAGCTCGAAGCAGAGGCAACGCATAATGCGCTCTTCGACAAGAAACTCTCCCGGGAGGAGGCGTGGATACGGCAGGGCATCAAGGCCCGGCGCACCCGCAATGAAGGCAGGGTGAGGGCATTGAAGGAGATGAGGAGAGAACGCTTTGCAAGACGTCAGCAGACCGGGAGCGTGACGATGAGGCTGAATGAGGCTGAACGGTCCGGCAGGCTCGTTCTTGAAGCAGAAGGGATAGGGTGTGTTTACGAGGGAGCCCCGCTGATCCGCGATTTTTCTACGGTCGTTATGCGCGGGGACAAGATCGGCATCATAGGACCGAATGGCTCCGGCAAGACTACGCTGCTCAGGCTTCTGCTTGGCGCGATGGAGCCACACAGCGGCACTGTTCGCAGTGGGACGCGTCTTGAAGTCGCCTATTTCGACCAGCACAGGGCGCTGCTTGATGACGATAAATCGGTTGCCGAAAATGTCGCGGACGGATATGAACATGTGACGGTCAACGGCAGGACGAGACATATCATCGGCTATCTCGAGGATTTCCTTTTTCCTCCGGACCGCGCCAGATCACCGGTAAAAGTCCTTTCGGGCGGCGAGCGCAACCGCGCGCTTCTGGCAAAGCTCTTCACGAAACCCTCGAATGTGCTGGTGATGGACGAGCCGACCAATGATCTCGACACAGATACGGTCGAACTTCTGGAGGAGATGCTCATGGAGTACGAGGGCACTGTTCTCCTGGTCAGTCACGACCGGGAATTTCTCAATAACATCGTAACGAGCACAATAGTGTTTGAAGGCGCCGGAAGGCTTGCCGAATATGCAGGAGGCTACGACGACTGGCTTATTCAGCGCGGCCCTGCTGCGCCGGACCAGAAGGAAAAGGCCCTGAAGCAGGAGAAGCCCCGGCAAAAAAGGGAGCGTCCGCGCATTCTGACGTTTAAAGAGAAAAAGGAACTTGAGGCGCTGCCTGCGCTTATCGAAGCTCTCGAAGCCGAGCGAGAAGGGCTTTTTGAAATCCTCGCGGACCCAGAATTCTACCGCAATGACGGAAGCAGGGTGGTGGAAGCAAAGACGAGGATAGAGGAGATCGAAAAAGAGATAGCGCAAACCTATGAACGCTGGGAGCATTTGGATTCGATTCCCGCCCTTTGATCCTGGAATCCTGTCCCTGAACATTTCTTTACATTATCTGAAGTGTCATTCCGGTCCTGGTCGTCTTCGGCGCCGCCAGAGGCGGGTAAACTTGACTGGTCTCATCAGGGGGCTCGTTCTCCCCGGCAGATCCGCCCGGGTGCGGACCGGGGCGAGAATCCTGTCCTTTTGTAAGGAAGGATTCCCGACGCGCTTCGCTTGCATGAATGACCGCCGTGGGAGGTTTCCTGTGACCACAATAACGCGAGTTGATTGCGAGGCGCTACATTAGGTTGATAAGCCCGCCATCTTTTTTAACCGCGTGATCCCTGTTTTTTTCTGAGACTATCCTCCACCTGTGATATGATGCCGTGGAGCATTCGCGCCTCACGCTCTGTTATCGCTGCCCTTGCGATGATCCGCCGCAGGTCTGCCATGATCTCTTTTTCTTTGTCCCTGATGCCCTTCGGTTCATATCCGGTCATTTTCAGCATTCCCCTGAGCCTCTGGAAGAGATTCGAGAGTTCGTCATTGCTGATGACCGTCGCTGACGGGCTGATCGAATAGGAGGCGCAGGAAAGTTCATATGCTATGATGAGGAGGGCCTGTGCGAGATTAAAGGAAGGGTTTTCGGGTGATGCCGGGATGCTGATCATGAAAGAGCATGCTGAGGTCTCTTCATTTGTAAGCCCCCTGTCCTCCCTGCCGAAGAGCAGTGCGATGCGGTTGTTTACGGACAACTGCCTGATTCTTTCAGCCGCCTCTCGCACAGGATAGACCTTGCCGCGCTTCTTCCCGGCCCTTCTTGTCGTGCCTACGACCACGGACTTGTCTTTCAGCGCGTCGTCAAGAGCCTGGTGCACTGCAGCATTTGAAAGCACATCTTCAGCGCCGTGGGCAAACCAGCCCGCCTCATTGGAAGGGAATTTCCCAGGGCGGACAAGTTCTAACCCTGAGAACCCGAGGTTTTTCAGCGCCCGCGCCGAGGCGCCGATATTCCCGGACTCCAGTGTGTCGATGAGTATGAAAGAGACATTACCTTTCCATGCTTCCATAAGGACAAGGATAAAAGAAGCAGGAGGGAGAACGCAATATCTTTGATTTTGAAAAAGGTGAAAACTGCCTGCAGAGTAATATGCCTCGAAATTGCCGGGACAAAAGAATATCCGGCAGGACTGTAAAGAACGGAAAAAAGCTAAAACATGATGTAAAGCTTTATATTTTCGATTATAATTCACTGGCGGTATTTTTACGAGGATTGCCTGCTTTCATCCCCGCCTCTTGAGGCGGGGATGAAAGCAGGCTATCCCAATTGCCCCGTCCCTTGGGACGGTGTGCTTGAATGGAGAACGGTGGATGCTTCATAAACGGTTGATAGGGATATTCATCGCACTGATGGGAATCATTGTAACCGGTATGGCCGGATACGCATTTATTGAGAGATGGTCCGCACTTGAATCCCTTTATATGACGGTTATCACCATTTCATCCGTCGGATTCATGGAGGTGCGGCCGCTTTCTGATTCAGGTCGATTATTCACCATATTTCTTATACTCTGCGGGTCAGGAGTTCTTATCTACTGCGTTTCTCTGATCACCGCCTTTGTTGTGGAAGGAGAACTTACTGATGTTATCAGGAGGAGAAAGATGAATAAAAAGATTAATGCCCTGAAGGATCACTTTATCGTCTGCGGAGCAGACCAGACCAGTCTCTATGTTATCGAGGAGCTTGTCAAAACAAAAAAGGATTTTGTCGTAATAGAAAAGGATGCTGAAAAGATCAGGCCCCTTATGAGCCGGGACATACTGTGCATCGAAGGGGACGCTTCTCATTATGCCGTGCTCGGGCAGGCCGGCATTCAGCGCGCGAAAGGGTTTATCACTTCACTCCCTACCGACGCCGAGAATCTTTTTGTAGTATTAACGGCCAAGAGATTGAATCCGTCACTGCGGGTGATCTCAAAGGCTGTCGAAGAGGAATCAGAGCAGAAGATAAGAATGGTAGGTGCTGACGGAGTGGTAATGCCGAATTTTATCGGGGGCCTCAGGATGGTGTCTGAAATGATACGTCCGTCTGTTGTGAATTTCCTCGATATAATGCTGCGGTCGACCGACAAGACGATACGGGTCGATGAAATAAATCTCACTCCGGGGTCTTCTTTTGCAGGAAAAAGTATCGGGGAGACAGGCATCCTCGATACAGAAGGCGTTATTGTCGTCGCGCTGCGTGACAGGAGGGAAGATTCTTACCTGTTCAATCCCCCCCGAAAAACCCTGTTGAATGAAAACCATATCATGATCGTCATGGGCAATGTCGACAGGATAAACGAGATCAGGGCAGAACTGGAGCCCTCGAAAATACCCTGATAAGGCATTACGCGAAGTTCCCTGTTTACGTGCGTATTCGATAACGAGCCGCATACGGGCCATAGGAGTATCGGCAGTTCAAGCCTCAGGAGGCATGCAGGGAGCGCAGTTGCGCGGGAGAAAGAAAAACCGCCTTTCTCAGGGAAAAATGAAAATTCATCCGGAAAAGGCGCTGATTGCCTTCCCGAGAACATAGCCTGTGTTGTACAATAATTGTTAGCCAGGCGCGCTGTCTCTCGGGACAGGACATGCCTGGCTGGTAAGGGGAATTGTTATATGGATAGCCGGCGTTTATGCCCGCCTCCGGAGGAGGACATTCAGCAGGCATCCCCGTAAGAAGAGTGACATGAAAAAATCGAACTATCTCATATGGCTTGGTATCGCAGCAGCGGCAGGAACCGCTATCGGCGTGCTTTCTGAACGGAAAAATGCCGCAAAGGGAGGGCTCCTGGGCGCGACCGCAGGAATTGTAGCCGGCTCTGTTGCCGCAGGTGTATACGAGTACATCACTTCAAGGGAAAAATTCCCCTATTATTCAGAGGGGTCGCCCTTGTACGAAGAGATTCAGTAAAAAGAAATAATCTGGATCAGGCGGGCGGAACATCATTTTTGTATTTCATTTCCTGAGCCTTTTGCCCTGACGGACGGAATTTTCAACCGATGCCATTCACAATCCCCTTAAGCCTGCGGTGCAGAAAAAAATCTGCTGTCTCTTCACGCCATTTTCTCTTGCCTCTCCATTATCTGCTGTTTATCATTGAACGTTTCATTTCCGTGCATGACCTTCGGGAATGCACATTGATTAACGAAGCAGTCTGTATGATAATTGTAAGCAACGATGAATGAAGAGCCGACACTCAGGCAAACACTATCGCTTCCCTATATCACTTTCTATGGACTCGCGACAATTCTCGGCGCCGGCATTTATGTGCTGGTCGGAGAGATTGCGGGGCAGGCAGGCCTTTTGGCTCCTGTTTCTTTTCTTATCGCCGCGATTGCAGCATCATTCACCGCTGTATCCTATGCAGAGCTTTCCGCAAGAATACCGAGGAGTGCAGGAGAAGCAGCCTATGTGGAAGACGCCTTTGGGCGAAAGGGTCTTACCGTACTTGCAGGAGTTCTGGTTGTTTTTGTCGTGATAACTTCTTCTGCGACCCTCGCAAACGGGTTTGCGGGATATTTCCGTTTCTTTTTTCCGGTGCCGGCGTGGCTTATCGTTACCGCTGCCATGGTTTCAATGGGATTGCTTGCCGCGTGGGGAATAAAAGAGTCCGCGGTAAGCGCGGCAATATTGACCTTAATCGAGATATCGGGTCTGATTATCATCATATACGTTTCACGGGATTCCCTGTCAACTTTGCCGGAGAGACTTCCCGAGATCTTCAGGGATGTTGGACGTGACACAAGCATCGGCGTTTTCATGGGAGCATTCCTTGCCTTCTTTGCCTTCATAGGTTTTGAGGATATGGTGAATGTGGCCGAAGAGGTGAAAGATCCTCAAAGGAACATGCCCCTCGGAATATTCCTCGCTTTTGTCACGTCAACGATTCTGTATATTCTTGTGGCGTTGACGGCGGTACTTTCTCTTCCTCTCCCGGAACTTATAGGCAATGCGACCCCTCTTGCTACGATATATGAGCGGAGCACAGGAAAGAGTCCGGTATTGATAACCGCAATAAGTCTCTTTGCTGTCGTCAACGGCGTGCTTGTGCAGGTAATTGTTGCGTCGCGTGTCCTGTACGGTCTGAGCAGGCAGGGGCACCTTCCGGAACTGTTCGGGAGGATAAATGAAAGGACAAAGACACCTGTGTTTTCAACTGTTTTTGTTGTTTTCATTACCCTGGTGCTGGCCCTCTGGCTTCCGCTTGTCACCCTTGCGCAGATAGCAAGCTTCGTCGTCCTGATAGTCTATTCCCTCATAAACCTTTCGCTTGTAATAATCAAAAAGCGATATCCTTCTCCCAATGGGGTAAAGACCTATCCGGGATGGATACCGGTTGCGGGCTTTGTCATTTGCGCCGGCATAATTATCTTCAGAGCGGTTGCTGTTTTTTAGAGCTTCAAAGCACTTCTGCCGGGGATGTTTCCAGATGCAGTCCCCTGAAAAGCGGGGGCGTTACGCAGGGAAATTCCGGACACGCAGCAGGAATGCCTGTCTTCTTACACGATATCCGTGAAAATATCCGGTTTGTCGGTCGCAATCCCGTCAACGCCTTTGGCGATGTATTTCAGTGCCTCGTCTCTGTCATTGATCGTCCATACGATGACCTTCAGATTGAATTTGTGCGCCTTTTCCACATCCTTTGTATGAACAAACCTGTAGAGAGGAACGAGATAGTGCGCATCCAGTTTTTGCGCTACTTCAATCGGATATCTGAATTTCGTATATATGAGACCGGTTTCAATCTCCGCGTCGAGGGCTCTTGTTTGAGCAAGACACTCCCCAAGGAAGGATACTACGATGACATTGTCGGTGAGCTTTTCTTTCCTGATGACATCGAGGATTTTTTCTTCATACCCGGTCTGCTTTAACTCAACAAGAATTTTGTCGACCTTCCTGTCAATGAACCGGAGGGCTTCTTCGAGACTCGCGATTCTGTTTTTCGTCAGCTTTTTGAGTTCATGAAGCGTTGCCTTGTTAACGGGTTGCTCTTTTCCATAGACCCTTTTCAGGTCATCGTCGTGGCAGACAATAAGTTTTCCTTCTTTCGATTGCCGCACATCGAGTTCAATCGCGTTCACTCCGAGTTCAATCGCTTTTTGGAAGCTTTCGATGGTGTTTTCGATCTCGTACGCTACGGCTCCGCGATGACCAACCCTGAGAAACATATACGGTCTCCCTTTTGTCTGTTTTACAGAGATTAATCGGGTGCGACCAGGAATATTATTATTATATCACGGCATGTCTTCGCTCCTGCTTTGAGAAAACCAGTCGCTTAAGGTATAGTAAGAGACGTGAGATTTGAAGATTTGGACATACCTGAAAAGGTTTTGGAGGGAATCCGTGCCGCCGGCTTTGCCGAATGTACGCCGGTCCAGGCCAAAACTCTGCCCGTGGCGCTGCAGGGCAGGGATATCGCGGCACAGGCACAGACGGGAACCGGAAAGACCGCGGCCTTTCTTATCACTGTATTTTCCCGTATGCTTTCGCTGCCTTCGCCGGGAGGGGGCCCGTCGCCACGGGCGCTTATCATTGCACCGACGCGGGAACTGGTTGTCCAGATAGAAGCCGAGGCAAAACTGCTGGGTCGTTTCGCGGGCTTCAGGATTGTCCCTGTATACGGAGGGATTGACTATCTGAAGCAGCGGGAAGAAATCGCCAGGGGGGTTGACGTTCTTATCGGCACTCCCGGACGGCTCATCGATTATCTCAAGCAGAGGGTCTATAGTCTGAAAAAAACGCAGTTCCTTGTGATTGACGAGGCCGACCGCCTGTTCGATATGGGTTTCATCAGCGACCTGAGGTTCCTGCTCAGGAGGATGTCGCCCTTTAACAAACGACAGTCCATGCTCTTTTCCGCCACTCTGTCCAACCGCGTACTTGAGCTCTGCTATGAACATATGAACATGCCGGAGCGGTTTTCAATAAGCCCTGAGCAGGTAACGGTAGAAAAAATTGAGCAGGAGATATATCACGTAGGATCTGCCGAGAAGATCGGACTGCTCCTTGGAATTCTCAGACGTGAGCCTGACGGCCGGTATCTCATCTTCTGCAACACCAAGGCAACAGCCGAGCGGCTTGATCTTCTTCTCAACGCTAACGGGTTTTCGGCTGCCGCCATTACCGGAGACCTCGATCAGAGAAGGCGGATGAAGGTGCTCTCCGGTTTCAAAAACGGTACATTAGCCATCCTTGTTGCCACCGATGTGGCCAGTCGTGGCATCCATATTGATGGGGTGACGCATGTGATCAACTATGAACTCCCGCAAGACCCTGAGGATTACGTGCACCGGATCGGAAGGACCGCCAGGGCCGGTGCTGCCGGCAGAGCATTGACCTTCGCCTGCGAGGAATATGTCCATTCCCTGCCGGACATCGAGGACTATATAAAAGTGAAGATACCGGTTATGCAGCTGACAGAGGAAATGATCGTGACCGATTATCGCAGGCCGCCCCGGCATGCCGGGAGAAAGGTCGCCCGGCCGCAAAGAAAAGAGGCACGGGGAATACATAAGAAAGAAAAAACCTCAGGGGCGGGCCCGCGCTTTCGCAGGCCCGAGAGGAAAGAAAGAAAGCCGCAATAGCCCCGAAGAGCGAAAGTTCCGGCATGCGGTCCCCGGTGACGGTCATGTTATGCGAACAGCTATCCCGGTAAAAGGCCGCGGTACGCACATGCCGCAGCCCGATAGGCAGCTACTTAATCTCTAATACCTCTACATCAAAGTTGAGGGTCTTGCCTGCCAACGGATGGTTAAAGTCCATGACAACCACATCCTTTTTCACTTCAACAACCCTGACGGGCATACTCTGTCCATTTTTTCCCTGTGCGTACAAGGTCATTCCCGGCGTTGGTTTTATATCCGGGGGCAACTGTTTTTTCGGGACATTTTGCAGCGCCCTGGGATTCAAGGGGCCGTAGCCCTGGTCAGGAGAAACCTTGAATGATTTTTTTTCGCCGGCTTTCATTCCCATGACTGCTTTTTCGAATCCGGGTATCATCTGGTGGCTGCCGGCCTTGAATTCAAGCGGCTGGCGCCCGGCCGAACTGTCAACAACCTTGCCATCGACTGAAAGGGTATAATTGACCCTTACGATTTTGCCATCTGAGACTGTAATGCCTGCTGTTTTTTTCTCTTTCTCAGCCCCTTCAGATGAAAGCGTAATAAAAGGCAGAACAATGAAAAACACTAAAACTGCAGCACACGTTGCTTTCTTTTTTATCATCGGATATCCTTCCATTAAATAGTGAAAACTCAAACAGTAAAAAACAAGAAACCGCAAAGCAGAATACTTTGCGGTTTGCACGTTAAAATACTCTTTTGTCAGTCTCTATTGTAAATAATTCACGAGTGAACTGGCAACTTCCCGGCGTGACAGGGGAAAAAGAGGCTTTCAGACTGAAATCCGGATTGTATCCGATTAACTTTTTCCCTCATATTTTTTGATACAGTTCGCAACTTAAACTCTTTATTTACAATTTTGAAACATACAGTTATACTAGGGGGTAACTTTTAGAGTTAGGGAAACCTTGGAGACTTTGAAAGTCTTCGGGGTTTTTTTATTTTGGGACCAATAATAAGGAGATAAAAGTATGGAAAAAAAGCTGTATGTGGGCAATATTTCTTTCAAGGCAACTGAAGAAGATGTAAGAGAACTCTTTGCCAGGAGCGGAGACGTGGAGTCTGTAAAGATAATAACCGATGCGCATACCGGAAACCCCAAGGGTTTTGGTTTTGTTGAAATGGCGAACGAAGAAGACGCGAAAAAGGCGATAGACGAACTGAATGGGACAACTTTCATGGAAAGGTCCATTTCTGTTGCAGAGGCGAAACCGCAGCAGCCGAGGGAAAGACGCGATGGCTTTGGAGGCGGAAGAGGCGGCTTTGGCGGAGGCAGAGGTGGTTTCGGTGGAGGCAGAAGCGGACAGGGAAGAGGACGGAGATAAAATATTTTGGATATAAAAGTTTACGGAAATGATATAGAAAAGGCGCTCAAAACCCTTAAGCGCCAGCTTCAGAAAGACGGCCTGTTTAAAGAAATTAAGCAGAGAAGTTTTTATGAGAAGCCGTCTGTAAAAGAGAAGAGGAAACGCAGAGAGGCGTTGAAGAAAAGGCTGAAGGCCCAGAGATTTAAGAGAAGTCCCGGAAATTAGCATTAAACCATATATTCTGAAGGAAACTTTCAGAATATATGGTTTTCAGGTCTTCTTGGCGAATTTTATGGCAACTTCGTAGTCAATGTGTGCATGGTCAGAAGACAAGTCTGATATTTTTCCACTGCAGGCAAGCGTTCCTTTTTTCTGTCTGTGATGATTCGCGACCATTTCCTTGATAACGGGATTCAGATCAAAGCCTCCGTTAGTGCAACCGCTGATCATACAATCCATAGTGAAATATGCGTACGCAGTGGGGGAAATATTGACGGTGCGGAGCATAAGGACAGGGTTCAATCCTTTTCTGAAGTACGTCATTTTTATTACAATGTCGCTCACCTGAGGGAAACGTTCAGAAACCAGGCCGGCAGCAATCTTTTTTTGCTTCAGTGCATTCATTTTTTCGACATAATTCTTTTTGTGCGCCATGCTCTCCCTTTAAAACCCCCTCATTAGTGAAATAAGATTTTTCTATCCGGCTATTATATTATTGTTATGTTAGATGAGTTGGGTGCCTGGATCTTAATAGATACCAGATCTTATTTTTTAATATTTTACTATTATATTATAGCACAAAATGCCGTAAAAACGGCTAAGCATAATCCTTTGATGACCTCGGGAGCATCTGAATTTTTCTGAGGACGGGTTCGGGGTTGTGCCTGATGTGAAGAACTTTCGACGGAAGACGATGTTTTTCGGGCCCATCGGAGCAGGGTCTGTTCGGCAAACAAAAGGCGGTTCAAGACTCATTCTGTTGAGGTTTTAAAAACGGTTGTGGTATCGTTTCCCCATGGAAATTCAGAAGGGGAGATTGTGGCAGCAGGTCGTCCGTGTGACCGAACACGCTCTTCAGACTGGTGCCCTCATTCCTGTTCCGACGGAGTATGAATTCATCGGGGACTCCGGCATTCGTTTTTTTGTCAGAATTCTGTCGGCGCTGCAAAGAAAGGACGAGGCGAGGAAACAGCAGGAAAAGGCGTCAACCGAATCAGGCAAACAGATCAACCCCTTTCTCCCCTATGAGAAGGAGCTCTTCGTGTCCCATATTTCGGAGACGCATGCGGCCATTCTGAACAAGTTTAATGTGCTGGAACATCATCTCCTCATTGTTACCCGTCACTTCGAGGATCAGGAGATGCTCCTTACGCTTGAAGATTTCGGGGCGCTCTGGTCCTGCATGGTCGAATACCCGGGGCTCGGATTTTATAACGGCGGGGAGGCCGCAGGTGCCAGTCAGCGGCACAAACATCTTCAGATGGTACCGTTGCCTATCGCTTCAGTAGGCCCGGAAATCCCGATCGAGCCGCTGCTATCAAAAGCTGTTTTTGAAGGCGGTTTCGGAACTGTACCGGCATTTCCGTTTCTGCATGTCTTTACGCGCTTCGATCCTGAAATTGTCGAATCTTCTTCTGCTGCGGAAAAGTCTTTTGATCTTTACGGCGAAATGCTCCAGCGTGCCGGCATGACTGCTCCAGTCAGGGAAGGGTTGCAGCGGCAGTCGCGCCCCTACTGCCTCCTTGTTACCCGAAAATGGATGCTTCTGGTTCCGAGGTCACGCGAGTTTTTCGAATCCATCTCGATCAACTCGCTCGGTTTTGCAGGAGCGTTGCTGGTGAGAAATGAGGAGCAGTTGGCGTTAGTAAAAAAATGCGGTCCGATGGCAGTCCTCCGGGAGGTTGCGCTTCCGGCTTAAAAAAGTGACCGGGAGCTTGAGTCCGGCCAGGGAATTCGCCCTCAGATTTCCGGTATGTCCTTCACCTTCCCGTCTTCACTGCAATCGTATCTGCGGCAGCGCAAAGGACGGTCTTCCCATATAGTGCATGTCAGCGTGGAGATGTCGAGGTGTGTACAGTACCCTTCCGCGTTTCTGGCGATAAAGAAAGGCTTGTCGGGGTTGTGTTTGACCATTCCTTTTTTGACTTCATCTTTGGTGAGGGCAAAGGTAAAGGTACAACACGCAGCCCTGCACGCACGGATTCTGGAAGCGCAGTCCACCAGAGCGTCGGGCACGCCTTCCTCTTCTTCACCGTAGATGGATCCTATGCCCAATTCCATCATTTTGTTGAGGATATTGATGATCCTCTGCTTCTCTGTATCAGAAATCTGCAGTTCATCCGGCTCATCCGGCATGCTGCCGTCTTCTCTGTTGTCTTTATCAGTGCTCATTATTCTTCTCCGGAAAGGAAACAGGTTTTTAAAGATTATGTCAGCGCTTTTCTGTTTCTCTGTCTTTACGAGGATGCCTGCTGAATGCCCCGCCTCCTGATGCGGGAGTGAAAACAGGCGATCCTGTATAATACTTTTCCCTGCTCGCCAGGCATGCCCCGTCCCCCGGGACGGGGTGCCTGACTTAAATTATAGCAGATTGAGATCCTGGTATTGTCATCCATCCTCAATTTTGTAGAGAACACATAAACTGTCCGTAACTGTAGCACATAAACTGTCCGGTTATGATTGGATGGCAAGGGGGGCCATTCATGAAGAGGACGGAGATACTACAGGAGGTACGGAAGATGAGATTT
>JAOUFP010000357.1 GCA_029858145.1 Nitrospirota bacterium
CGAACTCAAGATAAGAGAGACTACCTATTCAGCGACAGGCGAGTATCAGTTCAAAGGGGGATATTCCGCGGGTGTCCGGTATCGTTATACTACGTTCAGGGATCTTCAGGATAACCAATACGATGACGTAAATGACGGCAGGGCGAACATCATACTACTGACGGTGTCGAAGAAATGGTAAGGGAGGCGAAAGGGATGAAGGGCTTTAATAAATTGGTCTGCACCCTGCTCTGTGTCGGGGTTTTCCTGGTGAACATCCCCGCCTATGCTGCGGAAAAAACAGTCGGCGTGATTATGACGGGCGGCATACCTTATTACAAGGAGATCCACAAGGCCTTTATGGAAAGTCTGGATGCCGAGGGGTTCGGCCCCGGACGTGCCGAGATTGTAGTTCAGACACCTGTTCCCGAACCGCTGTCGTGGGTAAATGCAGCCAGAAAACTTGTTGCGATAGGCTCTGATGTTATTGTTTCGTACGGGGCTCCTGCTACCCTTGCGGTTATAAATGAAACATCGGATATCCCTGTTGTTTTTGCAGGTGTCTTTGACCCGCTGGCCGTAGGCATAAAGGGCAAAAATACCACGGGGATAAGTTCAAAGGTGGCAGTTGCAACCCTGGTCAAGAATTTCAAGAGCATCGCCAATTTTACGACACTGGGAGTTGTATACAACGAAGCTGAAAAAGACACGGTGATGCAGGCGAACGGCGTGAAGCAACTGGAAGGAAATTTCGGATATGTTTCTTCCAAAATTAATTTCAGGCGAAAGGGTGACATCTCCAGGCTCGAAAATGTCGACGCACTCTTTTTAACCACCGGCTGTGCCGCGATGCACTGCGTGAATGATATAATCGGCATGGCGCGCAAGGCAAAGATACCGACCGCCGCCACAATAGGCGGGGGTGAGGACAGTGGTATAATACTTACGATAGCGGCTGATCCCTCCGAACAGGGGAAAGAGGCTGCGGAGCGGGCGGCGAAAATTCTAAGAGGCACGAACCCTGTCACCTTACCGGTGGGGCAGCCCAAAAAAATTGATATGATAATAAATATCCGGGAGGCAACAGAAATGGGGCTGAAAATACCCTTTGATTTGTTGACCGCCGCGACAAAGGTCATTAAATGAAGGGCGGCATGAATTTACAGAAGAAATCCACCCTTATTGTCGCGGGCATTCTCTTTTTTATCATTGCGATAAATACCGTTGTCCTCACCTTTGTCGCTTCCCGCAAATACAGGAACGCGATTCTTTCCAAGACCGCGGTTGTCGGTGAAAGCCTGCAGAAAGAACTCACAAAGGTTCTGAACCTCGGGATATCCGTCGAATCGTTAGATGGGGTGAACGAAAAGCTGGCTGATCTTGTGTCCAGGGACAAAGCGCTCGGGTACGCTTTTGTGACCGACAAAGAGGGAAAGATATTGTTTCATAACGACCTGAATAAGCTCGGCACTGAACTGAAAGACTCGGCATCCGTGAAGACGGTGACTTCGCTGGTGCCGCTTGTACAAACGGTCGATTCTTATTATGATCTCTCGTTTCCGTTGACGAACGCGGTGGGGAATATACTGGGAGCGGTACGCATAGGGGTAGAATTAAAGGCCATCAACGCGCAGGTGTATGAACTTCTTGTCTGGGCACTCGCCATCTCTTCCCTCTGCTTTATCCTGTCGATTGTGCTTGTTTATGGCTCCATGTCAAAGTTCATTACCCGGCCGATTATGGCTATCGAGGATGCAGCGGACAGGATTGCATCCGGAGACCTTACCTATTCCATCGCTATTACCGGCAGGGATGAGGTGTCAGCACTTGGAGAGGCGATCAACAGGATCGCTTTTAATTTGAAGGATATGATTTCAAAAATAAGAAAAATTACCAACAGCGTTTCGAAAGTGACAGACAATATCGTTGTATCCTCTAAGGGTGTCCTGTCGGCGGCAGAGGTGCAGAAACAGGCGATCGAGCAGGCAGCGTCGGCCATTGGGGAGATGGACGCATCGATATCAAAGGTGGCGGCAAGTTCAGAGAATCTTTCAGATTCCGCCAGGGAGACAGCCTCCTCAATAGCAGAAATGGCTACATCGATCGAGACGATCGCCGAAAACTCGAATATATTCAGTGAAAACGCAAATGAAACAGCTTCCTCGATAGAGGAGATGGTATCGACAATAAAAGAGATCGCCAGAAGCCTTGAAACCCTGGTGGAGTCTGCCGAGGCGATTGCTGCTTCGATTGAAGAGGTGAGCGCAACCACGCTGGATATCGAGCGTGGCGCCAATGATTCCGTCAAACTTGCAGAAGCAGTAACGACTGACGCGTCAGAAAAAGGCATGCGTGCCGCTGCCGCTGCTATGCAGGGCATGGAAAACATTAAAAAAAGCGTTTCTTCCCTTTCGGAAATTATCAATATGCTCGGCAGGAGGGCAAACGATATCGGGAAAATTGTGAATGTTATCGATGATGTGGCTGATCAGACCAATATGCTGGCCATAAACGCCGCCATTCTTGCCTCAAAGGCCGGTGAGCACGGCAAAGGTTTTGCGGTGGTTGCAGATGAGATAAAGAGCCTCGCAGAACGGACATCATTTTCAACCAGTGAGATAGCTGCACTGGTAAAATCAGTGCAGGACGATACAATGTCAAGCATAAAGATGGCAGGAGAAGGCATTCAGACAGTAGATAAGGGACTGACGCTGGTTAAGGATGTCAGCAACGCGCTGCAGGAGATCGTCGGGAGTTCAAGGGAATCGACCGATATGGCAAAGGCGATTCAGAGGGCGACCGCCGAAGAGACCCAGGTAATAAAACAGATTACGAGCGCGGTTGAAAATATGACGGTGCAGACCGAGAATATTTCACGGGCCATAAAAGAGCAGGGCAGGGGGAGCAAGCTGATAATTGACTCTACCGAAAAGATAAAAGAAATAGCGCATCAGGTAAAAACATCGACAGCCGAACAGAGAAGCGGAAGCAGACAGATTGCGGGAGTAATCGACAACGCAACCCAGCAGGCCTCCCAGATCGCGAATGCTACGGCAAAACAGAAAGAAAAAAGTATGGATATGGTGCAGTCCGTTGAGAAGATCCGCACTGTTACCAATAACCTGACGGGTTCAGCCCACGACATGAATTCGGTTATCACCTCTCTGAAAGAAGAGGCGTTGAGTCTTCTGGATGAACTTGAGAAGTTCAAGGTGTAACGGACGGGGAGCCGGCGGTGACAGCCTTGAAATTGAGCCGCTCAAATTCTTTTCCCCCGGGAACTGTTTTATTCACTGAGTCGGCCATGGGAGCCGGCTGTTTATGAAAGATTTGCCTGTTGCCAAAACGAAGATCCTCGCGGTATGCACGGGAAATATATGCCGCAGTCCCATGGC
>JAOUFP010000358.1 GCA_029858145.1 Nitrospirota bacterium
TTAATTGGTATGGAGCGGGAAACGGGATTCGAACCCGCGACCCTCAGCTTGGAAGGCTGACGCTCTACCACTGAGCTACTCCCGCATCCTCTAAAAGCAACCAGTAATGCGTAATTAAGTAATAAGCACATTCTTGCCGTTAACCAATTACCCTTCACTAATCACTGTTCACAGTAAAATCTACCCTGCGACTTTTACTGGTGGAGAGGGGAGGATTTGAACCTCCGTAGGCTACGCCAACGGGTTTACAGCCCGTCCCCTTTGGCCACTCGGGTACCTCTCCAGCTTTAACGCACTGCATACTGCAAATAAATGTTACTGCCCACGATCTATTTTAAACAGCCCGCCCCAAAAAATGGAGCCACCGAAGGGAATCGAACCCCCGACCCTCTGATTACAAATCAGATGCTCTGCCAGCTGAGCTACGGTGGCACTTACCAGAAAAATAAGAATACATCAGACAGAATTCCTTGCCGTCTCATTCCCTCTGTCTTCAGTATTCTATATTTGTACCAGAGCTGTTTTTTTGCCTTACCTGAAAAGGCAACAGTAATCCGTTGGGTTCTCGAAACTAATTAATATAAAGATAAGATTATAATATAGTCAAGCACAAAAAACAAGCGGAAAACGGATGATTCCCTAAAATATCATTCAAAACTTACCAATTACTCGTTCTCTGGCGCATTATCTCGAAAATGATAATCCCGGTTGCCACCGAGGCGTTCAGTGAATTCACCCTGCCTTTCATCGGCAGATTCACAAGCATATCGCATTCTTCTTTCACGGTTTTTCTCAGGCCATGCCCCTCGGACCCTATCACAACAGCCAGCGGCCTTCTCAAGTCAGCAGCCCACAACGTCTCCTCTGCCGAAGCCTCAGCGCCTGCTATTAGGATGCCCGCTTTCTTCATTTCCCTTATCGCGTGTTTTATATTCGGAACCATGGCAACAGGAATATATTCTGAAGCTCCTGCCGAAGCCTTGACAGCCTCGGGGCTGAGGGATGCTGCTCGATAAGCCTGTATCACCACGCCGTGGACCCCGCCCGCATCGGCAACCCGCAAAATGGCCCCGAAATTCCTCGGGTCCTCAATGCAGTCAAGGATAAGGAACAGGGGGGCTTCGCCTTTTTCTGACGGCAGGGCAAGGAGATCTTCAATTTCCGCATATTTCCTTGGAGCAACAACTGCTGCTATGCCCTGATGCCCCTTGCCGAACCTGCTCTCGAAAAAAAGGGGATCAGTCTTGTTGATCTTGATCCCGCGGGATGAAATCTCTTCCTCGATCTTTGAGATCTTTTCTTTCCTCCCGGATGAGAGGAACACTGCTTTCACTTCCCTGTCTGACCGAACCGCTTCAAGGACCGGATTCAGTCCGTAGATCCATTCCTCAGGTGATCTTGACTTTCCAGCCGGTCCCCTCTTTTTTATCTTCAAGGATAATCCCTCTTTCTTCAAGTTCTTTTCTTATCAGGTCCGAAGCAGCCCAGTCCTTTTTCTCGCGTGCCGCCTGCCGTTCCTTAATCCGTGCCATAATGAATTCTTCCGTGAGATCAGGACACTTTACCGCCATCAGGAAGCGGTTCCATTCAGCAGGGGTGCGCCTGAAGATATTCAGCACCCCCCCCGCCTCTTTCAGGAGATCACTTGTCTTTGAAACCAGTTCAACCGCCTTTTTGCCCGATGGTCTGCCGTCGAGGAACTTGTTGACAGCACGGATCAATTCAAAGATGGTCCCGATTGCAAGCGCCGTGTTGAAGTCATCGTCCATCGCGTCAGCGAACTTGTCCCTGAATTTCGCAAGGAGATCCGCCAGCAGTTTTTCTTCGGGTCCTGCCTTCTCTCTGAGATGATCCTGCCCGAGGAAATCGCTTATCCTCGCGGAGGTCGTGTAATACCTGTCGATGGAGGACTCGGATTCCCTCAACTGCTCATCGGAAAATTCGATCGGGCTTCGGTAATGGGTAGAAAGAAGGAAAAACCGTACCACTTCCGCGTCGAACTTATTCAATATCTCCTTGATAGTGAAAAAATTACCGAGGGATTTGGACATCTTTTCCTTGTCCACGGTAATAAAACCGTTGTGGACCCAGTACCGGACGAAGGGTTTTCCTGTGAACGCCTCTGACTGCGCAATCTCGTTCTCATGGTGCGGGAATATCAGGTCAGCACCGCCGCCGTGTATATCAAAGGTGTCGCCGAGATGTTTTCGGGACATCGCCGAGCATTCGATGTGCCAGCCGGGTCTCCCCGGTCCCCAGGGGCTTTCCCACGCGGGCTCACCTTCCTTGGAAGACTTCCAGAGCGCAAAGTCCATCGGGTTTCTCTTTTTTTCGTTCACATCAACGCGCGCGCCTGCCATCATATCATCGAGATCCCTCTTCGAAAGCTTCCCGTAGTCCCCGAACTTCTCCACCCCGAAGTAGACATCTCCCTGCACTTCATAGGCATACCCCTTGTCAATGAGTCCCTGTACGATATCGACAATCTCCCGGATATGCTCGGTCGCCTTCGGCTCGACATCAGCCCTGTCCACCCCGAGACGCTCCATGTCCCCGTAATACTCCTCTATGTATTTTTGCGCGACCCGGTCCCATGTCATGCCTTCCTGCCTCGCCCTGTTGATGATCTTGTCATCAATATCAGTAAAATTCTTTATAAAGGTGACTTCAAATCCCTTATATTTGAGGTATCTCCGCATGACATCAAAAATGATCGCGCTCCGCGCATGTCCTATATGGCAGTGGTCATACACCGTTATGCCGCATACATACATCTGTACCTGACCGGGCTTCACCGGTATGAACTCTTCCTTTTTCCCGGTCATGGTATTATGAATCCTCATCCGTCCTCCTCTTTTATTCATCTGCTCGGCAGCATCGAGCCTTTTTGTTACCTCTTTCAGCCTCGCCTCCACCTCTTTCAGCTTCTCTATCGTGGGGTCGGGGAAATAGTCCATGACTTCGACCAGCCCATCCTCTGTGGTCATCCGTATGATCTTCTTTTTTGTAACCCTTCCCGGCACACCGACGCATATGGCGTTGTCAGGCACCGGCTTCAGGATCACTGAATTGGCGCCAATCACAACGTTGTTGCCGATTGTTATCGCGCCAAGGATCTTTGAGCCTGCTCCGACAACTACATTATTGCCGAGTGTAGGGTGCCGCTTTCCCTTTTCCTTGCCCGTACCTCCCAGGGTCACCCCCTGGTAGAGAAGACAGTTCTCTCCCACCTCTGCGGTTTCGCCTATTACGACCCCCATGCCGTGGTCTATAAAAAACCCGGGGGCTATCTTCGCGGCCGGGTGAATTTCTATGCCGGTAAGAAATCTCCCGAAATGTGATATCAGCCT
>JAOUFP010000359.1 GCA_029858145.1 Nitrospirota bacterium
AATGTCTACACAGAGCTTTCCCTTAAGGCATCGGGCATGAGCGCCGGCATGTCACGTTCCGAAGTAATAAGTCTTCTCGGGCCTCCGTCATGGGCGGTAATAAAGGGAGATACCGGCAAGTTCACCCTTAAAGACCCGAACATACACCTGGAACTCTACTGGAAAAATGGAGAATGCTCCCCCGTGATAGTCCGGTTTGACAGCGGCCTTAAAGTCTCCCATTGGGAAGACGGCAGTGATTATTGCGGAAAGGATGCCCATCTGTTTGACCCGCCGGATGAATATTCCTGCAGCAAGCCTGATCGAACAAAACAGTGTCAGTGACGCGGTCGTCGTCTCATAGGTCACTGCGTGTGTTCTCTGTCAGTATTGAATACGTAAGTTTCCGGTCAGTCAAACTGTTTTTTAAAAGAGTGGCGTCCAATGAGCTCTGGCAAAAAGACGTGCCGGATGGACTGGAAAGACAGGACTGTGCGGATTTTCCTGTCGCTGTCATGACCGGGTAACCGCCTTTTCGGGGTAACGCACTCACCCTGTCCTTCACCTTATCGCGCATCCCGGCAATCGCTATCCAATGCGTTGATTCTCTGATAGTATTGTTTTAGGGGAGAACAGCATGGAAAAGGTCACCGCGGAAGATAAAAGAATCGCAGACAATACCAGCCACAAGATCTTCTGGAAAAAGTGGGGGCCTTACCTGGCAGAGCGTCAGTGGGGGACCGTGCGAGAGGACTACAGCCACAATGGCGAGGCCTGGGATTTTTTCCCTTTCGAACATGCACGGTCCCGGGTGTATCGCTGGGGTGAGGACGGACTGGCGGGGATATCGGACATTCAGCAGAACCTCTGCTTTGCCCTGGCGTTATGGAACGGGAAGGATCCTGTCCTGAAGGAAAGGCTGTTCGGCCTCAACAGCAAGGAGGGGAACCACGGAGAAGATGTCAAAGAGCTCTATTATTACCTCGACAATACCCCTACCCACTCGTACATGAAATATCTCTACAAATACCCCCGGAATGAGTTCCCCTACTTTCAGCTCATTGAAACCAGCAAAAGCAGAACGAGGCTCGAACCTGAATTTGAATTGATAGATACCGGGGTTTTCGACCGGAACAACTATTTCGACGTTTTTGTCGAATATGCCAAGGCGTCCCCGGAAGATATCCTGATCAGGATAGAAGTTTTCAACCGCAGCGGGGAGCCTGCGCAGATTACCGTGCTTCCCACGCTCTGGTTCAGAAATACGTGGGCCTTTGGCAGAATACAAACAAAACCGGATATTAGGCTCGTTGCTGAAAGCGGAAGGAACTTCGTCCTTGAAGCTTCCCATGAACAGACCGGCAGATATTTTTTGTACGCTCAGGGAGGCGAAACCGTCCTCTTCACAGAAAACGAGACCAATACGGAGAGACTATTCGGGGTGCCGAATCAATCTCCTTATGTAAAAGATTCCTTTCATGAAGCGATCATCAATCAAAACCATGAACTCTTCATAGGGAAAAAGAACGGCACAAAATGCGCTGTTGTCTATCATCATGAAATTCCAAAAAGCGAATCGAGAACAATCAGGCTGCGCCTGACAGACAGAAATGCGGCCCAAAATCCTTTTGACAGGAATTTCAATCAGACATTCAATAAGAGGATTCTGGAGGCGGACAAGTTCTATGAACAGTTCTTGCCTGACGCTCCTGTCAGCGATGTGATACATGTGCAGCGGCAGGCCTTTGCGGGGCTGCTCTGGAGCAAGCAGTATTATAACTACGAGGTCGAGACATGGCTGCGGGGAGATGAAGGACAGCCGGTTCCGCCCGAAGCGAGAAAGCAAGGACGGAACAGTGACTGGCAATATCTCTTCAACAGGGATATCATATCGATGCCCGACAAATGGGAATACCCGTGGTACGCCTCATGGGATCTGGCTTTTCACTGCGTCCCTCTTGCCAAGATAGATCCTGACTTCGCGAAGAAGCAGCTCATACTCTTTCTGCGCGAATGGTATATGCGCCCGAACGGCCAGATACCCGCATACGAATGGAATCTCAGCGACGTGAATCCGCCGGTCCATGCGTGGGCCGCGCTGAAGACATACCACCTCGAAAAAAAGACCACAGGGAAAGGAGATATTGTCTTCCTCAAGAGGATTTTCCAGAAGCTTCTCCTTAATTTCACGTGGTGGGTCAACCGGAAGGACTCCGAAGGGCATAACATATTCCAGGGCGGGTTTCTCGGACTGGACAATATCGGCGCCTTTGACCGGAGCAGGATGCTGCCGGCCGGAGGACGCATCGAGCAGGCTGACGGAACGAGCTGGATGGCGATGTATGCGCTGAATCTCATGGACATGGCTCTTGAAATCGCCCAGGAAGATCCCGCGTATGAGGATGTCGCCTCAAAGTTCTTCGAACACTTCGTCCATATCGCGGAATCGCTGAATACCTTCGGGGAGAGCGGCCTCTGGCATGACGAAGACGGCTTTTACTACGATGTCCTGCATCTCCCGGGCGGGAATATCCTGCCGCTGAGGGTCAGATCGCTGGTTGGATTGACCTCTCTGCTGGCGGTGTCGGTGATCAGTAAAAACCTCTTCAACAAGTTAAAGGGCTTCAGGAAGAGACTGCTCTGGTTCAGGAACAACCGGAAGGACCTCAACAAATATATGGTCATTGAGGAGTTATACGAAGACCGTGACCTGCTGCTCTCCCTGGTGCCGAAACAGCGGCTGGTAAGGGTGCTGCAGAGGATGCTCGATGAAAATGAATTCCTCGCTTCCGGAGGGATAAGGTCGATCTCGAAATACCACAGGGATAATCCCTTCATCCTTCAGGTGAACGGAAATGATTACCGGGTGGATTATGAACCGGGCGAGTCGATCAACGACATATTCGGCGGCAACTCAAACTGGAGAGGGCCGATCTGGGTGCCCATCAATTATCTTTTCATTGAGTCGCTGAAAAAATACTACGCCTATTACGGCGAGTCGCTGAAGGTGGAATTCCCCTCCGGCTCGGGTGAATATACCAGCCTTATCGACATTGCCCAGAGACTCTCCCAGAGAATTACGAGCATCTTCTTCAAGGATGAACAGGGGAGAAGACCGGTCCACGGCAGGGGGGAGAAATACCGGAGCGACCCTTATTTCAAGGACCTCGTGCTCTTCTACGAGTACTTCCACGGCGACACCTGCAAGGGGCTGGGGGCGAGCCACCAGACCGGCTGGACCGCGCTCGTCGCGGAGATGATCGAATGGTGCTGGTGTGAGGAGTAGCCCGCAGCCGGGCAGATGATTCTCTGAAGAGCCCGCCGATGCCCCGCCTTAGGTGGCGGGGCATAAAAGCAGGCTGGCTGA
>JAOUFP010000360.1 GCA_029858145.1 Nitrospirota bacterium
TCTGCCAATGTGAACCTTGATGTAACAGTAAAAGAAGAGGCCTGTCCCCTCGGCATTGTGCCGACGGCTTCAACGACCGCCGCGCTGGCGATGGGCGATGCCATTGCGGTGGCCCTCCTGATTAAGAGAGGCTTCAAACAGGAGGACTTTGCCTGCTACCACCCCAGCGGCAGTCTTGGCAAGAAGCTCTTTATTAAGGTGAGGGACCTTATGCATTCCGGTGAAGCGCTCCCTTTGATACCGCCTCACGAATCCATGACAGGAGCAGTCATGGAGATTTCATCTAAGAGGCTTGGCATTGCGATTGTGGCCGACAGGGAAAATAAGATCGCCGGCATTATTACGGACGGCGATGTAAGAAGGGGCATAGAAAAATGGGGCAAAGATTTTTTTGATATGAAAGCGTACGAGGTCATGTCGAAAAATCCGAAGACCATCCCGGCAGAGGAGCTTGCGGCAAAGGCCCTCGCTGTTATGGAGCAGTATTCAATCACGGTGCTGGTAGTGCCCGATGAGACGGGAAGGGCAGAGGGACTCATCCATCTCCACGACATATTGAAGAAGGGAATAGCATGAAGATAAACAACAAACCGCGCAGGGCGAAAAGCATCCTTGCGGTCAGGGCGATAGCCAAAAACATAAAGATGATCATACTCGATGTCGACGGGGTCCTGACGGACGGCGGCATTATTCTTGATAATGAAGGCAATGAATACAAATCGTTCCACGTACGTGACGGACACGGGATTAAGATGCTGATTCACTCGGGGATCAACGTTGCGATCATTACCGGACGCCATTCAAAGGTGGTTGAGAGGCGGGCTCACGAGCTCGGTATTACCGAGGTCTTTCAGAAATGTCTCGATAAAAGGGTCGCCTACAGGAAACTTGTTGAACAATATTCACTGGAAGACAGAGAGGTCGCCTATGTCGGGGACGATATTGTGGACGCGCCGATTATGTCCATGGTCGGCCTGCCGGTTGCTGTAGCCGACGCAACGGAAGAGGCAAAAGGCTTTGCCCTGCTGGTGACGAAAAACAGGGGCGGACGGGGAGCTGTGAGGGAGGTCGCGGACTTTATTCTCAAGGCAAAAGGATTATGGCAGGGGATGTTCGATGACTACTTTAAGCATTAATCTGCCGACGCTGCTGACCCTCAGCAGAATTGTCCTTATCCCCTTTTTTGTCCTTTCCGTTTACCGGCATCCGGTCCTCGGGGCGCTGATATTCAGCATCGCCTCTGTTACGGATTTTCTGGATGGCTATCTGGCGAGACGCTCGGGCCAGATAACAAAGTTCGGCATCATCATGGACCCTCTGGCAGACAAGTTTCTGGTGATATCAGCCCTTATCGTCCTTGTTGATATGACAAGACTTTCCGCGTTCATCGCCATCATACTGATCGTACGGGAATTTCTCGTGACCGGCCTGAGGGTGGTCGCGCTTTCCAAAGACATCGTAATACCGGCGGAGATGGGGGGCAAGCTCAAGACGACGGCACAGATAACCGCGATACTCTGCCTGATACTGATGGGCAGCATTTTTGATCGCCTTCCGGTGGACCTCTATGACGCCGGCATCGTTTTTATATGGATCGCGCTGGTGCTGTCGGTCATGTCGGGGGTGCAGTATACCGTCTCTTTCTGGAGGAAAATGTGAATATCCTGCTCCTCTCGCTGGCGGCGTTTATCATCGGATCCATACCGACCGGGTTCCTCATCGCCAGAGGCATGGGGATAGACCTGAAAACAAAAGGCAGCGGCAATATCGGGGCCACCAATGTGCTGCGGACTGCCGGCAAATGGCCTGCTTTTTTCACCCTCTGCGGGGATATAGCGAAAGGAGCAGTGGCGGTTTTGCTCGCCCGGTACTTTGATGCGGGCGTCCTGTACGAAGGGGTGATCGGAATATCTTCGGTGCTGGGACACAATTTTTCCATTTTCCTTAAGTTTAAAGGCGGCAAGGGAGTTGCCACAAGCCTCGGGATGCTCAGCATCTATTCTCCGCTTGCGGCCCTTTTTACCGTTCTTCTCTGGGGGGTGACGGTATTCATCACAAAATATTCTTCCCTTGGGGCCCTGATATCTTTTGGATTTTTACCGGTAAGTATGATATTGTTTGATACGGGCGAAAAATTACCCGTTGCATTGATCATAACCCTTATGATGTTTATACGGCACAGAGAAAATATATCACGTCTCGCCAGGGGTACCGAGCTGAAGGTCGGGAAAAAAGCATGAAACGGCTGCTTATCATCATAGTGCTGTGTCTGACAGCGCTACCGGCAGCCGGTCGTGGCGAAGACCTCCGGGAAAGCCTGCTGAACAGGGGCATCAAAAGCTCCGAAGCCTATGCCTATCAGTTAATTGAAAGAGCAGGCGAAAACAGCCCTGCTTCAGTGCAGCTGCTCAAAGAGGCCGTGCAGATATCCCCCAATCTCCCCGCTGTATATTTCGAGCTGGCCAAAAAAACGTTTTCACTGTCATCCTCAGGGATATTCGAAAGCGTGAATTATATTGTTGAAGGATTGCACGCCTATCTGAGGAATTTCTGGTGGTCGTTCACCCTTGCGGGCAGTTTCTTTTTCAGCTCAGTGATTTCTTTTGTGGCGGCGGTAGCGGTGATCATTGCCATACGATTCCCCGGCGATCTCCGGCTGTTCGCCCACGACATGGCAGAAAAAAGATATCTCGCCTTCCCGCTGGTTGTGCTTGCCATCCTTTCCTTCCTGAGTCCGTTCTTGTTCCTGGCAGGCATGCTGGTGCTGCTCGGCGTGTATATGAAAAGTATCGACCGGACCGTTGTTTACGGCTTTTTGATATTGCTGGTTATTTCCCCTGCTGTCTTTAAGGCATCTTCCCTGTTTGTGAAGGTGATGACTTCCGCTGACATGAAGGCGATTGTGGAGGTCAACGAGTCAAAAGACAACAGGCGCGCTGTGACCATATTGAAAAACAGTGATGATGATGCGTCGCTTTTTTCTTACGCGCTTGCATTGAAGAGAGAAGGACGGTATGAAGATGCCGCCGCCCTCTATCAAAGACTGCTCCAGAGAAGGCCTGATGAGAAGGTGTACGTGAACCTCGGAAACTGCTATGTCGGGCTGAATGAGATGGACGAGGCGATCACCTGTTATTTAAAGGCGGCAGATATCTCGCCGCTTGCTTCCGCCTATTACAATCTCTCCCAGATTTCGAGGCTGATGCTGGATTATACGAAGGGGAACGAATACTTTAACCGGGCGCTCGCCATAGACAGAAATGCTGTTGAGGACTATCGGTCGATTTACAGCCGCAATCCCAACAGGGTAGTTGTTGATGAAACACTGTCTTACGCGGATAT
>JAOUFP010000361.1 GCA_029858145.1 Nitrospirota bacterium
TCCTGCCTTCTGAATATGTGAAAAATACGGGCTTCTTTTCGGGGATGGCCGCCGCTTCTATTCTGATGCTGTCTCCGTCAAACGGCGCCTCGGGGTACGCGGGCTTTTTTGAACACGCGGGGAAAAAGGCGATTACACAGAGTAAAACAATTATGCTCTTCATTATAGATATTAAATTTTATGATTACATTTATCAATATGTATAATAGTTGAATGCAGAACTATTACCGGTTTATCGTTCCCCGGCTGAACGGGGCGGAGATCAGAAAAAAATTCAGCTATTACCGCTCGCTTGTGGAAAAAGGTGTTGCGGGGTTCATTGTCTTCGGGGGTGAACTGAAGACGCTCAGGAGATATTTGGCCCTTCTCCGGGAAGAGTCCGAACTGCCGCTGATAATCGCCTCGGACCTCGAACGGGGACTGGGACAGCAGGTAAAAGGCGGAACGCTTTTTCCGGCCGCAATGGCGATGGCATCCGCTGCAAAAGGATCTGCGGCACTTTTTCCTCTTCGGGAAAGGGAACTGAAACTTTTCAGGAATGCCTGCAGGGCGGTCGCTGACGAGGCGTACTATGCCGGCATAAATACGGTATTTGCGCCGGTTCTCGATATCAATACGAATCCAAAGAACCCGATAATATCGGTAAGGGCCTTTGGAGAGGACCCCGAAACAGTCTCCCTTTTCGGCTGTGAAATGATCAGGACCTTTCAGTCCCGCGGGATAGCGGCGTGCGGGAAACACTTCCCCGGCCACGGGGATACCGGGGTGGACTCCCACATCAGGCTCCCTGTGGTCGGAAAGAGCCTGAGCAGCCTGAAAAAATGCGAATTGCGGCCCTTCCGCAGGGCAATAGAAGAGAATGTAAAAATGATCATGCTCGGTCATCTCAGTGTGCCGGCGCTGGACGGTTCGGGGATTCCTGTCTCTCTTTCTGAAAAGGCGGTCAGGTTCCTGAGGAAGACGATGAAGTACGACGGGATAGTTGTAACCGATGCCATGAACATGGGAGGGATAGGGATGTTTTCAGAGGAAAGGGCGGCATTCATGTCGCTCGATGCCGGGGTCGACATACTGCTCCATCCAACAGACCCGGAGAAGATCGTCTCTTATCTGGAAGAGAGGGGTGCTGCATTTGATGAAGAGCGCCTGAGACGGTTTCGCGGAGAGCTCGGACGTGGTTCCGGCATCGCACCCAATTTTGAGGCTCACAGAAAACTTTCCGATACGTTGACAGAAAAGGCGATGAGACTCACGGGCGATTTCCGGATACGGAAAGAGCTTTTCCTCATCATTCTCAATGACGACGAGCAAAGGAAAGGGATTGCCCTTGCGAGGTCGCTCAGGCAAAATGTTTCCGCCCTCAAAACCCGGATAATCATGAAGGGCGCTGACATCCGGAAGATAAAGATTCCTGACAGTTCTTTTGTCATGTGCGCTGTATTCTCTGAAACCAAGGCCTGGAAGGGCGGAGCGAGCAACTGGCTCCATGAGCAGATAGCATATGTGAAGGGCAGGGCTAATCTCTTTGTCTCCTTCGGAAGTCCCTATCTTTTTGGCCCGGCCGGCATGGAGCCGGGTGCCGTCATTCTGTATGCGTACGGTGATTCGGATTCAGCGCAGAAGGCAGCAGCAAAGATAATTGAGAAAAAGACCGCCGGTTTTCTCAAAAGAAACTGAGTTTTTCCGCGTGCCGGATTACGGGAAAAAAGACGGTGAGAGGCGCCGGACAGGCGTAGGATGATTGTCTCAGACTTCTTTATCCTTATTTCTGGTTTGTGTTATAGTGTATGATTACAGAGCTTTTTATGTCCAATCGACATTGGGGAGGATTTATCGTGAAACGGATCATATTGGTCATTGTCTGTTCTTTTTTTCTGGTTTCTTCTGCCTTCGCGGAAGAAGATCCGCTCACCAGACTAAAGGACAGTACACTGGAGTTTTTTAAGCCGGTCACCGGAAAGATAATCGGTGTGGAAGGCGATAAGATCGAGATGGACATCGGCCGGAAAAATGAAATATTGCCCGGCATGAGATTGAATATCCTGAGCGAGGGAGAGCCTTTTGTCCATCCTGTTACCGGGGAGATGCTCGGCAGGGTGGAGTCCATGACAGGAAAGGTGGAAGTAAAAGATGTCCGTGAGGAAACATCTGCCGGCGTGCTCGTTGAAGGGAATGCAAAGACAGGTGACAAGGTCAGGATTTCCGGCACAAAGGTGAAAGTGCTGTTTTGCCAGGATAAGAAAATAGACTGGTATCTCGCGGATGAATATTACCGGAAGCTCAAAGAGACCGGCAGGATAGAGATGATAGACACTTCCCTTGAATCCTCTGACGAGACGCTGGTGATCAATGAAGCCAAAAGACTCGGCGCTGAGGCTGCGCTCGTGCTGACTGCGAAAGAGGCTGATAAAGGGACTCAGGTCATGCAAAAGCTTCTGTGGGTTTCCGACGGCTCAAAATTCTCCGAAATTGATGTCAAAGTCGACGTGTCTTTTGCCAAAGAACTGAAGTTCGGTGAGGAGTTTTTCACTCCGCATGCCGGAGAGGCGCTACTCATGTATAATCTGCCCTTCGGCGCCCGGTTCGTGGCCACCGGTGATTTTGACGGAGACGGCAAGCAGGAGATCATGTTGAGTACCGGCAAGGATGTCCGGGTTTTTTTGCCGGCTGTGGACTTGCAGTTCCTATGGGAGGTGAAAGGGACCGCCTCGGATGACCATTTATGGATTGATTCAGTCGATCTGAACAGGAACGGCAAAGACGAGGTAGTCATTACCCTGATGAGAAATGATGAGGTCCTTTCCGATATCTATGAACTGGAGGGCTCGGAATTCAAAAAACTCTGGGAGGGAAAATACTTCCTCAGGAAAATCGGTACGGAGCTTATCGCTCAGGCGTATTCCCGGTCCGACGGTTTTGCCGGTGACATAGTTGCCCTCACGTGGGACGGCGATTACAGGCTTGGTGAAAAAATCAAGCTACCCGGTGAGGTAAATATATTTGACTTTGCCTTTATCGAAGGCTCTGACAAGGAGAAGCTTGTTTTTTCCTACGACGAAAAGGGTTTTCTGAATCTCTTTGACGGAAAAGGGATCAGGGTATGGAGGAGCAGCGCAGACACCGGAGGCTTTTTAACCACGTTTAAAAAGGAGACCCTTAATCAGTTCGCCGACAGAGAAGAATGGGCGGTAAAAGACCGGATTATAACCAGAAACAGGGAGGTCCTCGTCGTCCAGAGGGTCCCGCTTGCCGAAATGGCAAAAGGGATAGGGTACAAGAGTTCCAGACTGAAAAACTACTGGTGGAACGGTTTTTCGATGGATGAAGGAGTGCTGGT
>JAOUFP010000020.1 GCA_029858145.1 Nitrospirota bacterium
ATGATGCCGACCGGCGACAAATCCGACCACGGCAGTGCTGATCGCAAGGAAAAGCCCCTGCCAGGTAAAGAGGTGGATAAGTCCTGTCATCCTCCTCTGCACCAGCATCCCGAACGCTGTGAGGAGCACGAGCGCCGCAAGGAAACCGATTATCTGTGCCGCAGTCTGTATAGTCATATCACTCCAGAATAAAATACGACAACATCCCCAGGGTAGCCAGCAAAAAGGCGGAGCCGAGAAATTCGGTCAGCCGGAAAAGCCGCATCTTCGCAAGCCCTGTCTCTATCAAGACGAGGACGACCCCCGCAGCTCCAAGCTTCAGGATCATAAAAAAGAAGGCCGCGGGTATGGCGTAAAGGTCGCCTGATGCCGCGATCCCCCAGGGGGCGAAGGCTGCCGCGCCGAGCAGCATGAAAAGACAGAGCTTCATCATCCCGGCCCATTCAATAAGCGCAAGGTGCCTCCCTGAATATTCGAGTATCATCGCCTCATGGATCATCGTCAGTTCAAGATGGGTCGCGGGGTTGTCCACCGGTATCCTGCCGGTCTCGGCCAGGACTATCAGTATGAACGCGAGCAGCGCGAACGCGATGGATGGCCGCAGGACGGTCTGTC
The DNA here is from genome assembly GCA_029858145.1 of Nitrospirota bacterium. Taxonomy (GTDB): domain Bacteria; phylum Nitrospirota; class Thermodesulfovibrionia; order Thermodesulfovibrionales; family UBA6898; genus JAOUFP01. The sequence continues at coordinate 616 of JAOUFP010000020.1, forward strand.
CGCTGTAGATGACCTGCACCATCTGTGAAAGTGAAGTGGATTTGTTCGCCAGCGACATGGTAAAGATCGCCATGAGCATCGCGGGTTCAGCGAGCGAGGCGATCGTCATTTCGCGGCTTGAGCCCATGCCGCCAAATGCCGTACCTATATCCATGCCTGCCAATGCGGTAAAGAACCGGGCGATCGCAAAGAGGCCCACCAGAACAATGACATCGGCGGTAGCCGCCAGAGGCAGGTCCGTGGACAATATCGGGATGATGCCGCCCGCGAGCAGCGCGGAACCGAAGACAAGATATGGCGTAAAGCGGAAGATCCACGAGGCGTTTTCAGCCAGCACCACATCCTTCGAAAAGAGCTTCATAATGTCGCGGTAAGGCTGAAAGAGTCCCGGCGACGTTCGGCCCTGCGACCAGCATTTCAGCATCTTCACCCATCCCGCAAAAACAGGGGCTATCCCGAGAAGGACCAGAAACTGGAGAAGTTCTATGACAAACGGATAGAGGTTCATCACAGGAACACCAGGAGCACGATGATCGTGATAAATGAATAAATCAGATATGCCTGTATGCGGCCCTGCTGAAGCCTCCCCAGCTTGCGCGCTATCCAAAAACTGGAGAGCGCTACCGGTTTATACAACCATAACCAGAAACGGTCTCTGATGCGCAGCGTATAGAGCAGCCTTTTGGGGAAAGCCGCATGTCCTGCATGGGAACCCACCCTGACGTGCTCCCTGATGCTGAAGAAAAAACCGAATATTCTTCTTATCGGCATGGAAAATGATGTGGCATTATACTGCATCCCCGGGGTCACCTTTTCAAAGCCGCAGTCCCAGAGCGGCACCCGGTGGATCTTTCCCGGCCGCACGTGAAGGAGCAGATAGGCGGATACTACAACCGCCAGGATGCCGAGGAATACGATCATGCCAGAGTATGACGCGCGTTCAGGCGCTACAGGCGTAAGCCACATCCAGCCGTAGGCGCCTGCAGACGCGCCGATCCTGGCGCCTGTCAGCTGGGCCGAAAGCGTATCCATCCAGTCTATTACCATCGTCGGCAGAATACCGAGACAGAGGCATGACACGGCCGCCATGATCATCCCCAGCCGCATCGGCCAGTTCACCTCATGGATACGGGGATTGCGGGGGCCGCGCCAGTGGCCTAAAAAGGTGACGCCGAACGCCTTCACAAAGCAGGCAGCGGCAAGGGCTCCGGTAAGGGCCAGACTTGCGGCGCCCATCGGCACGAGCAGTTTCAGCAGCGGGCTGGGCAATGACGGCGAAAGCAGAAACGCCTGAAAAGTAAGCCACTCAGACACAAACCCGTTAAACGGCGGCAAGGCGGAGATCGATACGCAGCCGGCAAGAAACAGGGCAGCGGTCCAGGGCATACTGTGGATCAGCCCTCCCAGCATATCCATATTTTTCTCATGCGTGGCATGGTGCACGGCACCCGCGCCCATAAAAAGAAGCCCCTTGAACAGGGCATGATTGAGCGTATGGTACAGACTCGCGGTAACAGCGAGCGCCGCCAGCAGAGGGAATTTAAAAGCAGTAAAGACCATCGAAAGGCCGACGCCGATCAGTATGATCCCTACATTCTCGACCGAGGAATACGCGAGAAGGCGCTTAAGGTCCTTCTGCATGAGCGCGAAGAGTATGCCCAGCAACGCGGTAATAAGCCCCATCACCAGCACCAGCGCCCCCCACCACCAGGGGAATACCTTGATGAGATCGAAGGTAACGCGGATTATCCCGTAGATCGCGGTCTTGAGCATCACGCCGCTCATCAGGGCGGATACGTTCGAGGGCGCGACCGGATGCGCCTCGGGCAGCCAGACATGCAGCGGGACTATGCCGGCCTTTGCGGCAAACCCGAAAAACGCCAGCAGAAACGCTGCGGTCGCCCAGCCGACAGGAAACTGCGTGGCGCGCATGGCGTCAAAGGTGTATCCGCTGAAATCCCTGAAGCCTGTTGCAAGGCCTGCCAGTATCCCGAAGGACAGCAGGATGCCTATCGCCCCCACATGGGCAACCACAATATAGAGGAAGGCGGCCCTTCTGTTTTCGATCTGGCCATGCTCAAAGAGTACGAGAAAGTACGACGCAGCAGCCATGACCTCCCAGGATATGAGAAAGATCAGTGCGTCGTCGGCCATGACCACGAGAAACATCCCGGCGATAAAGAAACAATAGAATACAATCAGACCTGTCACCGACCGCTTGCCCAGGAACCCTCTGACATATCCGGTCGAATAGACCGACACGAAAAAAGACAGCAGTCCGATGACCGTGAGAAAAAACCCTGAGAGCGGATCAAGCCGCAGGTGAAACGGCAGGTCAGGCAGTCCGAGAAGCAAGACGATCTTCTCTGTTGTACCGCCCGCAACAGTCAAAACGCCTGCGATAAAGCCGAGCAATGATCCGACTGAAGCAAGGGAAAAGCAGATGTCTGTCATCAGGCGCTGCCTTTGGTTCAGGAGTGCCGCCAAAAGGGCGTTCAGCAAAAAAATTATGACCGATGAAGACGCGAGGTCTGAAGGGGTCGCCATCATCTTTCTTCCTCCACGAATATCTCCGCCTCTTTCCTGGAGAAAACCTCGATTATGACTTCAGCCGGTGATACGTTCCGCACCGCTGAGAGCACTTCCTCATCCTTTAACAGCCTCATGAGCTTTGCCTGTATCCTCAGAAAACGCCTCTCGCTTTTGGGAAAGATGAAAAAGAGGGTATCCACATCTTCGTTGTCCAGTGCGGCAAAAGGTATCGATTTTTCGAGAAAACAGAGGGAGATGGAAGAAAGAGGAGCGGTGAATTCCCTGAACAGTCGCAAATGGGGAAAGGCGATGCCATTTCCGACTGAAGTGGAGCAGAGTTTTTCCCGCTCCATGATGGATTCAAAGAACCTTTCTCTGTCTACCTGGGGTATCGCCGTCTTTATGAGGTCAAGACAATTCAGAATGGCCGCTTCTTTTGTATCCCCGGGAACGGCATAATAGATACCTCCCCTTATGAGAAACTCCGTGACGGATATGGATTCTTCATCCGCAACGGAAGGTTTTCCTGTTGCGGTGTCATAGGAGAACTGCCTGGTATCTTCGATCCAGGAGGCAATCTCTCTTCTGTCAAACCGCCACTGCCCGCCGACCCTGAAACAGGGGATCGTCTCATCCTTGATCATCCGGTATATCGTCTTGTCCGAGACGTTCAGGAGTTTGGCGACATCTTTTACGCTGAGGTTCATTTTGTCTAATTTTGTCCAAACTTGTATAAATTTGTCAGATGGATAGAATAATGAAACTTTGCCCTGTTGTCAAGAAAACGCGGAAACTGCAGAATTTACTGAGAGGAATCGAAAAAACGAGGCACAACGCTTGTTTCGAAGGTGGCACCCCTCAGCACGTCATGAATACCGTTTCAATGCTATAATACCAACATAATTTCTGTAAGCAACTTCAATGGAAAGGAACGGGACAGGCCATTTCATCTATCATCATAGACGGTTATAATCTCATCGGCATTGAGCATAAGGACCTGAATATCCAGAGGGAAAAGCTCATCCAGATGCTTATCGAATATAAAAAGATAAAGGGCCATGAGATCACCGTTGTCTTCGATGGCTGGAAGTCAGGCAGAGGAAAAGAAGAGCAGTCCACGACAGGCGGGATAAGGGTCATCTACTCGAGGCTCGCGGAAAAAGCGGATGCGGTGATCAAGCGAATTATCAGCAAAGAAAAAAAGGAATGGCTCGTCATAAGCTCCGACAGGGAGATCATGTCCCATGCCTGGGCCTGCGGTTCCGTTCCCATCCCTTCAGCAGAGTTCCAGGCCATGCTCGAAAAAAGCGGCAGAGCGGCAGCGGGCGAATATGACCCGCTGGAGGAAGAATACGACGAAGACAGTAAGAGGAAGGGCAACCCCCGGCGGCCCTCGAAGAAAGAGAAGGCCCTGCTGAGGGCGCGGAAAAAACTATGAAGAAAAACACTATTTCCGATATCAGGCCCGCGGACAGATTAAACCTCGGCTTTCTCTCCTTCCTCGCCCTTGTCACGGCAGTCTTCTACCGCCAGGTGGCAAGCCCACTTCTGCTGATCACGTTTTATTCAGGTCTCATTTTATTGCAGGCGCTGCTGATCAGGAACAGAAAGCGCAATGGTTTTATCAAGCTGACCTATGACCTTCTGTTTCCGATAGTCTGCATACTTATGGTCTTCGACAGTCTCGAGAGGCTTGTCCATTACATAAACCCCCGGGACATCGATCCGCTGCTGATAAGGCTCGATTATCTGCTTTTCGGCGGGTATCCCACGGTCATGCTCGAAGCCATAATGACTCCGCTGCTGACAGACGTCCTCCAGACAGCGTATTCCAGTTACTATTTTCTCCCGGTTACCCTCGGCGTAGTACTGAAGCTGAAAGGGGATGACCTGGCCTTCGACCGCTCACTCTTTCTCATCATGCTCTGTTTTTATCTCTCCTACATGGGATATATGCTCATGCCCGCGATCGGCCCGAGGTTTACCCTGAATCACCTGCAGAGCAGGGAGCTTGAAGGCCTGCTGATAACCGAACCTCTTCAGCAGCTTCTGAACAGGCTCGAAGGGGTCAAGCGGGACGCCTTCCCCAGCGGTCATACCGCCATAACCCTCACTGTCGTCTATCTTGCATGGCGCTTTGAGAAGAAGCTCTTTGCCGTTATGCTGCCGGTTGCCCTCGCGCTGATCTTCTCAACGGTTTACTGCAGGTATCATTATGTGGTAGATGTAATAGGAGGAGCGGCGCTCACCCTGATTACAATTGCAGCGGGAGAAACGTACTATGGATACCGGACAAAAAATACTCATCGTTGAAGACGAAAAAAAGATTTCGGAGATCGTAACGGCATACCTCGAAAAAGAGGGCTACCTGGTTGCGCTCGCTGAGACAGGCGAAGAAGCGCTGAAGGCGCTGAAGGGAAATCCCGACCTCGTCATTCTGGACCTTATGCTTCCTGACATCCCGGGAGAAGAACTCTGTGCCATCATCCGCGAAAATTCCGAGGTGCCCGTGATCATGCTCACCGCGAAGAGCGGCGAAGAAGACCGCATAAAGGGCCTCGGCATCGGCGCCGACGACTATGTCGTTAAACCCTTCAGCCCAAGGGAACTTGTCGCGCGCGTAAAGGCCCACCTGCGGAGAGCGGTGAAGGTCCGCAGAAAAATATACAGCTATAACGGCGGGAGCCTTAAAATAGACATCGAAAACCACGAGGCGTTCAGGGAGGGCAGCCTGATAAGCCTGACGCCGACGGAGTTCAAGATCCTTGTCTCTCTTTCGGAGAACCCCGGCAGGGTCCTTTCCAGGGAACAGCTCGTCACCATTGTGCTGGGCTATGACTTCGAGGGCTATGACAGGACCATAGACGCACATATGAAAAACCTGCGGCATAAGGTCGAAAAAAATTCCAGGTCGCCCGAATTCATCCAGACGGTCTACGCCATGGGGTACAAGTTCACAGGGACCCTTGATGAGGAATAAGCTTTTTTTCGCGTTCCTCGCCGTTGTCCTGACCGCCCTGATCTCGAATCTGCTCTATGAATATTTAGTTACCCGCGACTTTGAAGATTACGTAAGCGGCACGAAGGAAGACAAACTCTACTGGTTGCTCGCCTCTGTCGAGGGCAGTTATGAAGAGGGCCGTTGGAACGACAGGTCGCTCCATGACGCGATCCACTGGGCGATCATGCTCGGCTTTGACGTAAGGGTCATCGACTTCGAAAAAAAGGAACATATAAATTCAGACATGGTGATCAGGATGCTCTCTCCCGCCATGAAGCGGAAGATGAAGAACATCGCCGATATCGGTTCGATCGCCGGCGATTTCGAGCCCTACCCCCTCTACCACGAAGGCATTGAAATAGGGACGATGCTGGTGAGGCAAATCGACAAGCCGTTCAGCGTCAACAGGAAGGAAATGATGTTCAAAAAGAGGGGAAAAACATTCCTGTTGATCTCTTTCGCCATAGCCGGGGGCGGGGCTGTCCTTTTGTCGGTATTTTTTACGCTCTTTTTGTCAAGGCCGCTGAAAAAGATGAAGGGCGCGGTCCAGGCCATGGCAAACCGCGATTTCAGCGTACGCCTGCCTGTCACGTCACGCGACGAAATCGGAAGCCTGTCCGAAAGCTTCAACTTTATGGCGGAGGCTCTCGAAAGGGAGGAGGCCCTGAGAAGACACCTCACCTCGAACATAGCGCACGAACTGCGCACTCCGCTTTCGGTCATGAAAGCGACTGTTGAGGCGATGCTCGACGGGGTCATTGAGGACAGCGCCCGGGGGATGAAGAATATCCACAATGAACTCGAAAAGCTCATCAGGCTCGTTCAGGGCATCGAAGACATAACAAAGGCAGAGGCGAGCTTTTTTGCGAGAAAAGACCATGTAACGGTATCCCTCAGGGATTTCGTTGCAGCGATCACCGGGAAGATGATGCCCCTCGCTTCAGCAAAAGGGCTGGAGATGAAAATTAATGAGGCGGGAGACGTCAGCGTTCATACTGATGCGGACAAGCTTGAACGCATCCTCCAGAATATCCTCTCCAACGCGATAAAAAACACGCCGGAAGGAGGCATCACAGTCGACTACGGCACTGAAGGCGAAATGTTCTTTGTCAGGGTCAGGGACACCGGCACCGGCATTGCAAAGGAAAAGCTCGACCTCATCTTCAAACGGTTCTATCACGGCCCTGAATCCGGCGGACTGGGGCTCGGGCTCGCTATTGTGAAGGAATTGCTGGATGTAATGGGCGGCCGCATAGACGTCCAAAGCAGAGTGGGCGCAGGCTCGGCGTTCACGGTATGGCTGCCGGAGAAGCAGTGAAGGGTACACTTTGACAGGTTAAATTCTACCCTGAAAAGGGGAATGAAGGGGGTTGTATGAAATTACACTACAATCCAAAGCTGAAAACGGTTGCAAGAGAATTGAGAAAACAGGGAGTACTATCAGAGGTTTTGCTATGGGATTACCTCAAAGCCGGAAAGATGAAGGGCTTTCAATTTATGAGAAAGAAGCCTATTGGAGAGTATATCGTTGATTTTTATTGCAGTAACCTGAATCTGGTGATAGAGATAGACGGTGAAAGTCATAATGGTAAATTCAGCTATGATATGCGCAGACAACATTTTTTGGAGTCTCTCGGGCTGACGATCCTCAGATATAATGACTCTGATGTGAAACGGGACATTATCAATGTATTAGTGTCAATAGAAGGCTGGATAGAAAATAACACCCCTGATTAATAAGCAGAGCATTATACGCATATATTGCTGGAAACAGAAACGCGAGTTATGAAAAAGAACTTTCTCATTAATTCCCCCTTAAAAAAGGGGGATAAAGGGGGTTGTGAAGCGGAAATGGAACAAGAAAATAAAAAAACAACCCCCTCCGCCCCCTTTACTAAGGGGGAATATTTCGGCAATTTTGTATTGCTAACCTTGTCCAGCAGTATTTAAAGGGAAAGATCGGGGGAATACAACCCGTAAGCGGCATTAATTATTTAATTGAGAAAAAAACCAAAAGAGTTGAAGTGCGGGACAACATGAACATACCGTATAAAAAGACGAAAAACGGGATAATAATCGAGGTGAAGGTGGAGCCCCGGTCGTCGAGAAGGCAGATAACAGGCGTCATGGACAACGCGGTGCTGAAGGTGAAACTCACCGCGCCGCCTGTCGACGGCTCTGCGAACGAACAGTTGATTGAGCTCATATCTGAAGTTACGGGGGTAAAGAAATCCTGCGTAAAGATCGTCAGGGGGCTGTCATCAAAAAGAAAGGTTGTCGAGATTACAGGTGTGGAGAAGATCTGAAGATGCCATAGTTCATATTTTCTTCACGACTTTTCATTAAGATGTTTAATATAATCAGTTTTAAGGGATCAGAATGTTTAAAAGGCTATTCATAACAGCACTTTTTTTATCGGTCGGACTTGCCGCCCATGCCGGCCATGATGCAGTCACCCCTTACGGCGACTACTGCAGGGAGTGCACTACCTACGGGACATGCAAGGACCCGATTCCGCCAAAGGCTGCGATCGCAGCAATCGTAAACTATTACGGGGAAAAGGGCTACACAGTAGGAAGGGTGCGCCACAAGGGCAGGTTCGTCGAGGCCGAGATATACAAAGGCAACATGCTGGTGGACAAGGTGCTCTTCGACAGGAAGACCGGCAGGATCAGGTCTGTCATGTAGGGCTGACAATCTCCGAATATATCCTTTTTGCTTCTAATTATCTATTTTTGGGCAATGCTTTTTTGAAGTTATTCGGCATGCAGGCAATTGAATCCCGAAAGGTCGAGCACCCCGTCCCAGCGGACGGGCATGCCTGGCGAGCAAGGAAGATTATCAGTGGAGATAGCCTGCTTTCATTACCGCATCAAGAGGCGGGGATTCAGCAGGCGTCCTCACAAAAGCAGTTGCTTCCCAGGCAAATTTTTCCCGCCCTTCCCTTTGCCTGTGCCCGGGGAATAGCTTCTTTCCCCCATCAATTTAGCAGAATGCCTTGTCTGAAAGCGGTCTGCTTGCAGAGACAGAGTTCGGCGTTCGCGCCATCTTCACGTTCAGGGAATGCGCATAAAAAAAGGCGGCTCGAAAGAGCCGCCTTTTGAACAACAAGTGTTACTGCTATTAGAAGCTGAGGGTGATCGTGTGTCTGAGAAGGGTAACGTCTTCGTTATCCACAGGAGAAAGAGCATCCTTATACATATCGCCAGAACTGAAATAGCCTGCGTCGATCTGATAGGTGAGGTTCTTCGCGATAGCGTATTTCATCTTCGCATCAACTTCCCATCCTGCATCCTTGTCTGCGCCAGGGAAAATTTCCTCGGTAGCCCTGAGGATATAGCCGTCGATCGAAAGAGCGATCTCCTTCGTCGGGCTGTAGTCGAGACCAAGGTTGTAGTAGGTGGTATTGCTGAGACCTGCATTGACATAACCGCCGGCAGGGACCACCTGGTATTCATAGATAAGGGTGTAGTGCTGGTCGTTGCCAAGATAGGTTACAAAGGTGTCGATATCGCTGTCAGTTGCATCGTCGTCACCGCTACCATAGGCAATGCTTCCCCTGATGTTTACAGGGTCGAGCTTGTAGCTCAGGCCGAGACCGAGAGCATATCCACCGAACTCGCTCTCAGCAGGCCAACCATCAAAAATCGTGCCAAACTGGATATCGCCGAATGCCTTGTAGCCGACGCCTGCGATGTTACCATCTGCATGAACGCCAAGGTTCTGGTGGCTGAAACCGATGTCAGACGAATTCAGATAGGTGTAGTTCACACCTACTGTGTTTTTGTCATCGATCTTGTAGACAGCCAGACCGACATAGCCGTCGAGGTCGTCGGTGTTGTCAGTTTTTGATCCTTCAGCAAACTTGACAGCGAGCAGTCCGATATGGAGCTGTTTCGTAGGATCCATGAAGAATACGACTGCGTCGTCGCCGAACTTGGTGTGATCAAAAAACTCTTTCTGACCAAGCGCAAGAGGCATATGACCGATCTTCAGTCCTGAGTTGAAGCCAAAAAGGCCGGAGCCGCTGTAAAGGAGCCATGCCTCGTTGACAGACAGGCTGGTCGGCTTTGCGTTGAAGTTGCCCCAGGTGTAGACATCTGATGTGCCGTTGCCTGACTCGAGCAATACTCTGCCCATAACACCCGGTGCAACAGCTGCATCAACAGAAAGTCTTACTCTCTGGTCATACCAAGCCTGTGATGAAGAATCAGCTGGCAGACCGCCGACATAGTTGTCTCTGTACCAGCCCCTTACTCTAAGCTCACCGCCCAGCGTGATCTGGGTTGTTCCCTTTGCCACAACAGCCTGAGTCTCTGACGGAATCTCAGCATGGATAGCAAAGGCGCTTGCTGCAAAGCTCAATACGAACAGTACGCCCAAGATTAATGCCAAATACTTTTTCAAATTGAAGCCCTCCTCTTTCTTTTTTACCTGCTGGTGTCTTTCTTTCACCAGCTCCGTGTATTCGCCCCGCAAGGCGGGGTAGCTTAAGTCTGTCTACCTCTATTTACTGTCTTATCACCTCCCCGTAAAAGGCTTTGCCTCCTGATGGAGGACTCATTATAAAAAACACCTTAAATCAAGGATTTCGACTGCATTTTATATCATTCGAGAATGTCCTTTGTCAAGAACTTTCTCAAGTATATTGGCAGCTTAGCCACTATACGTAAGCAGTATAGAAGCAAACGGAGGGCCAATTACAATATTTTTTCAAAAAATCGCTTTTCAAGCTTAATTACCATTTAAAATCAATAGTTTAAAGATCATCTGTACCCTCCCAGTCTTATCCTGACGGGCTTCAAAATTGTACCTTTTTTTCAACACAGACCATGGCAAAAATGATACAGGCGGAGTGAATCTCCCTATAGTTCCCCTTTGCAAACCAGAAGCAGATGCCTTAAGCGGGGGGGAATCGCTTAATCCCCTCCTCGGCAAGGAGGCGACCCGGTTGGTCATGGTGTAATTTTACCACTACCCCTCCCCGCCGCCAGTCGCCTCCGTCGCGGCCCGAAGCGGATAAACTCCCCTTATAAATGGCAGGATTTCAGGGGAAATACCTTTGTATAGTTCGCATAATTCGTTAATTTCAGACAGATCGAAACAGAATAAGGAGGGACAGGTGATGAGTTGACGTTCTCTGGCTCATGCTGCCGGCTGACCCGCATTCCTCAAAACTGTCATCTCCCTGCCACGATTGTGTTAAAATGTCCCCTGTGCTGAAAATTATTTACAAAACAATAATTAAGGAGTTGTTCCTCAGCTTTCTGATCACCCTCGCATTCCTGAATTCAATCCTCATGATGGAAAAACTGCTGCGGCTCAGCAGACTCCTTTCAGGCGTCGGGGCTTCAGTATATGACATGGCAAGAATCATTCTGCTGCTCCAGCCGCAGCTCATGCTTCTGACGATCCCCATGTCTCTCCTGCTCGCAACGCTCCTGGTATACGGCCGCATGAATATGGACAATGAAATCATCATCATGAAGGCGGCAGGAATGAATTTCAGGCAGATCTCCTTCCCCGTGATAATGCTCGGCATTCTCTGCTTCAGCGCAAGCGTCCTGGTGAGCTTCTCCCTCGGCCCAAAGAGCAGCGCGATGCTCAGGGAGACGATCACCGAAATCATCACGCTCAGATCAACCGTATCAGTGGAAGAAGGAGCGTTCAACACCTCCTTCAAGGACATCGTCATCATGGTAAAGGAAAAAAAATCGCGCGACGCGCTCGGCGACATTTTCATCTACGACAGCAGAGACCCGAAAGAACCGAAGGTGCTCATGGCGAAGGAAGGGAGATTTTTCATACAGGACGGTCTCAACATCGGACTGTATCTCGAAAACGGATATGTCAATATCACAAGGACCGGAAGCACCACAGAGATGTTCTTTGACAAGTATAATATGACTCTCGCCCTTGAGTCTGAATCACCGTCGCCCAAAAAAATGGAATTTACCCCCCTGCAGCTTCTCCGGGACGCGAAACAGACAGACACGCAAAAGAAAAGCGCCGCGCTTTATCTTGAATTCCACCGCCGCCTTTCGCTGCCGGCTGTTTGTCTCATCCTCATTTTCATGGGGACACCGCTGGCGCTCCTGTCAGGCAAATCCGGAAGGCTTGGCGGGCTTGCAATCGGACTGCTCGTCTTCACCGTTTACTACATGCTCCTGATATACGGGGAAAATCTCGTCATGGCCGGGAAAGTGTCCCACCTCATCGGGGCCTGGTCGCCGTGCGCGCTGCTTGGTGTCGTCGCCTTTATCCTTTTCAGAAGGGAGGCAGCGGCATGAAGATCATCCAGCGGCTTTACCTCAAAGATTTCTTCAGGCTGCTGATACTCATCACCTTCGGCCTGTCCATGATCTTCAGCCTGATCGACCTGATCGGCAAAATTGATAATTTCCTTTCTGTGAAAAGTTCAGTCTGGTCAATCGCCCTTTACGCGTTCTTCAATGTGCCAAGGTTTCTCCTCTATCTCCTCCCGATGTCTGTCCTCATCTGCAGCCTCTTCACTTTCGGCCAGGCATTCCGCAGGCATGAGATAGCGGCGATCAAGGCAGCGGGGGGCAGGCTGAAAGCGCTCTTTTATCCGTTTATCGCAACAGGAATCCTGTTGAGCATCTTCGCGTTCTTCACAAATGAAGTCATCGTCCCTGACTTCGCCAGAAGAGCCACGGAACTGAAAAGCAGCCTCGAAGGCAAAGAGAAAAAATCCACGTTCGCCGACGGTGCGATATGGCTGAAAAGCAGGGACGGCTCTCCGGTGAAAATCGGCCTCTATCTGCCGGAGAAGAAGATCGCCAGGGATGTCGGCATCTTCATCTCCGGAAGGGAATTCCTGAAAGAAATGCTCATCGCGGAAGAAGCCGTCTGGAACGGATCAGCATGGCTGCTGAATAATGTGAGGAAATATGATATCGAAACGGGAATGATGGAAAAGATCAGGAGCATGGAATACGCAGGGCTTGAGTCTCCCGAACTTTTCGCGGGAGAACTGAAGACCCCCGACGAGATGGGAATTTACGAACTCTACCGTTACATTCAGCGGCTGAAGACCGCGGGATTCAGCAACCTCAACCTCATTGTTGACCTCAACTCCAAGATATCCTTCCCGCTGATCAACATATTCATGATGCTGCTCGGCATCGCGCTGTCATCACGGACAAAAAAAGGGGGCGGACTGGTGACCGCGGGACTCGGGCTGCTGATCAGTCTTTTTTACTGGCTTGGTTTTACCTTTTCGCTTACAATCGGCTATGCCGGGATCATCCCGCCTGCCCTGGCAGCATGGGCAGTGCCCGCTCTCTTCGGAACGCTGTCCTTATATCTGTTTCTGGAAACTCCCGAGTGACACTAGAGTAGAGCTGATGTCAGAAAAAACCGAACTAAGTTGTTAAGCCTCTTATAATTGAATGCACTTCTAACCCAAAAAACTCCCCTAGCCCCTCTTTACAAAAGAGGAGTAATTCCTCCCTTTGGCAAAGAAAGGTTAAGAGGGATTTTCTGATAATTATGCGCATACTATTTCGAAACTTTTATTAATTCCCCCGATAATTTTTCATATACTTCGAAACCGCCTCTTTGTACAAAAAAAGCAGTGACTTCGTGACTTCTCCGACCTTATACGCGATCAGTTCTACCTGTGAAACCGGCATGATCTCGCTGGTAGTATTCGTAAAAAAAACCTCACTTGCGCTGAAGAGATCGGCGGGATAGAATTCACCCTCATTCACCCTGACGCCGCTCTTTTCTGCAAGGCCGATGACTGTCTCCCTCGTGATGCCGTCAAGCACCCCGACCTCTGCGGCAGGCGTACAGAGAAGGTTGTCCTTCACAAAGAAAAGATTGCTGACCGTCCCCTCCGCCAGCACCCCGTCTGCGTTCAACATGATCGC
>JAOUFP010000362.1 GCA_029858145.1 Nitrospirota bacterium
CCGAGAGCTGGTCGACTGTCTTCCCAAAATAGGTCTGGGCGGCAGCTTCTATGCCGAAGGCCCTTGTGCCGAAATACATTTGGTTCAGGTAAAGGCCGAGTATTTCATCTTTGGTATAGCGTTTCTCTATCTGGATCGAGATGATAGCTTCCTTGATCTTCCTGACGACGGATTTTTCGGGTTTCAAAAAAAGCATTTTTGCAAGTTGCTGTGTTATGGTGCTGCCGCCCTGTACAAGACCTCCTGCCTTGATGTCCTGCATCATCGCACGGAAGATGCCGATAAAATCAACTCCCGGATGGCTGTAAAAACGGACGTCTTCGATAGCGATGAAGGCTTTTTTTACATGGTCAGGTATTTTGTAGTGGGGTATGAACGTTCTGCGTTCATAGTAAAACTCGGCGAGTATTTTACCATCACCTGAATGTATCTTCGATGACTCGATGGGGATATATTCTTCGATGGTGTTGACCTTCGGAAGATCCGAAACCGTCCAGTAGACAAGACCTCCAAGAATGCCGGACAGAATTCCCACAAACACGAAGATATAGAAGAGTTTTCTCTGACGGGTGAGCCATTCCGCCTTTTTGATATCCTGTTCAAGTTTGGACATGGTGACTTCTTTATACGGGGATGCCTGGTGAATGCCCCAACTCTTGAGACCTGGATGAAAGCAAGCTGTTCAATGAAATAATCTTCCCATCTCGCTAAGCATTCCCGGTCTCTTGAGACGGGGTGCCTGAATTCCGGCATGTTTTTTCGATTGCCGTGACCTTTTGCAGCCTTCTCCTGTGGCGCGGCGCGTTTGAAAATTTCGCGGCGAGGAATGTTTTTATAATTTCAGCGGCAAGCTCCTGTCCCAGCACCCGTGCGCCGAGGCAGAGGACGTTCATATCATCATCCTCCACCCCCTGCCGCGCGGAAAAAGTGTCGTGGCAGACAGAGGCACGTATTCCGGCGAATTTGTTTGCGGCGATACAGGCTCCGACGCCGCTTCCGCAGATGAGTATTCCGCGCTCCGCCTTCTTTTTTATGACATGTTCCGCGACCGCCTTTGCGAAGTCAGGATAATCCGATGGTTCATTCGTAAAAGCACCGACATCCACAACCACATGACGCAGCTTTTTCAGCAGGACTGCGACCGCCTGTTTCAGCAGGTATCCTCCGTGATCAGCACCAATGACAATCTTCATTTTTTCAAAACGCTGTTTGCCCGGCTTACAATGTTGTCAACGATCAGACCGAATTTTTCGAAAATGACCTTCGCAGGGGCAGATGCGCCAAACCGGTCTATGCCTATCACCTCTCCCTTGAGTCCGACATATTTATACCAGCCCAGTGTCGAGCCTGCCTCAACGGCAATCCTTTTCTCGGTTGCCGGAGGAAGCACCCTGTTTTTATAGGCAGCAGGCTGACTTTCGAAGAGTTCAAAGCATGCCATATTAACGACCCTAACTTTTGTGCCGGACTTTCTCAGTATCTCCGCGGCATGAAGGGCGAGATGCACCTCAGAGCCTGAAGCAAGTACGATTATATCAGGGGTCCCCTTAGAATCTGAAAGGATGTAGCCTCCCTTTGCGAGTCCTGACGCAGAGGAATGTTTTTTTCTGTCGATAACAGGCAAATTCTGCCTGGAAAGGATCAACGCATGGGGTCTGCTAGTGTCCTTCAGTGCGACCTTCCAGGCCTCAGCTGTTTCATTGGCATCAGCCGGTCTGATTACATGGAGATGCGGCATCGCCCTCAGACTCGTAAGATGTTCAATCGGCTGATGGGTAGGACCGTCTTCGCCCAGGCCCACGGAATCATGGGTAAGGACATAGATGACATGCGCTCCCATCAACGCGGAGACCCTGATCGCGGGCCTCATATAATCAGAAAATATTAGAAAAGTACCGCCGTAAGGGACCAGCATTCTGCTCAACGCGATACCGTTTAATACTGCTCCCATCGCATGTTCCCTTACCCCGAAGTGGATATTCCTTCCGCCTTTCGCAGCGCCGAAATCAGCGTATTTTTTCAGGTGGGTGTTGTTGGACGGTGCGAGATCTGCCGAACCCCCGATAAGGTTGGGGAGAGCGTCGGCAATCGCGTTCAGAACTTTGCCTGAGGCGCTTCTTGTTGCGATGGAGCCGTCTGCCGGTTTGAATACCGGAAGCAGTGCCTCCCATTCTTCAGGGAGTTTGCTTTCAGAAAAGGCATGCCATTTTTCCACAAGCACAGGGTATTTCTTGCGGTACCTGCTGAAAAGGTTATCCCATGCGGCCTCGGCTTTTTTGCCGTTCTGCACTGCCTTTCTCATATGGGTCAAGGCTTCTTTCGGTATATAGAATTTCTTGTTCGGCCATCCGAGTTTTTGCTTGGTGAGCTTAAGTTCCTCTTCGCCGAGGGGGGAACCGTGAACATCTGCGGTGTCCTGTTTGTGCGGGCTTCCGAACCCTATATGGGTGCGCACCAGTATGAGGGATGGCTTGTTTTTCTCTTTTTTCGCGTTTGCTATCGCCTTTTCTATCCCTTTCAGGTCATTTCCCTCGACACGCTGGACGTGCCAGTTATATGCTTCGAATCTACCGGCGACATCTTCCGTAAAAGTAATGTCTGTTGAGCCTTCTATCGTGATTTTATTGTCAGAGTAAAGATAGATTATCTTGCCAAGCTTGAGATGCCCCGCGAGCGAGGCCGCCTCCGAGGAGACCCCCTCCATGATATCGCCGTCGCTTACAATCCCGTAGATATTGTAGTCTACGACAGGGAACCCTTGCTTATTGAACGTATCGGAAAGATACCTCTCAGCCATCGCCATGCCCACGCCTGTGGCGAAGCCCTGGCCGAGAGGGCCAGTCGTTGTTTCTATGCCGCATTCAAGACAGTATTCGGTATGCCCCGGCGTTGGACTTTCCCACTGCCTGAAATTCTTTATATCTTCGAGTGAAATTTTATGTCCGGTAAGATGCAGGAGACCGTAGAGGAGCATTGAGCCGTGTCCGGCAGAAAGCACGAACCTGTCACGGTTATGCCACACCGGATTCTTTGGATTGTGTTTCAGAAATTTTGTCCATAGCACATATGCCATCGCGGCATCGCCCATCGGCATTCCCGGGTGTCCGGAATTCGCCTTCTGAACGGCATCCGCGGAAAGCATTCTTATTGTGTTGATACAGAGTTCATCGATACTCGTCTTATTCACGTGGTTTCCTCCGATATGGTTTTATCTCTATATAGCCAAATTTTCAAAAAACAGGCTGTAATGATATTGATTTTTCCTGCCGGGAACTCTTAGATGGTACTAAAATATCGCGGATCAGGTCAAATATA